>CAZCWE010000024.1:0-10267 GCA_964502285.1 uncultured Spirulina sp.
AGGGCTAAAGCCCGACAACGACAAGCCTATCAGAATCAGAGAGGTGGACTACTAGCGTCTGGGGCTTCCGATGGATCAACCCAGGCCAATCCCTCGCGCCATCAACGACGCAAACAGAGGAATCAGCGCAAACCCTAATAACTCCGCCCGGATAATGCCCGTGATCACCTTGGCTTGGGTTTCGCCAATGACGGGGGCCGTATCGGCCCGCAAGGCTTTCACCCAGCGGAGATAGGAAATTGTGGGATAGAGGGAGAGGACACCCACGGTGATAAAAATACCGATTTTGACCCAAAAGATCGGATTTTGGCTGTAAAAACTCGCCCCTTGGCCGAAGTACATGACCCGCAACGCCCCGGTGACTAAAATTGCGATCGCGGCAACCCCGTAGAGGGTATCCGCAATAATCATGCGCCAGCCTTCTTTGACGGTTAATTCCGGTTTAAAGGTTTGGTGTTCGAGGGTTAAGGCTGCAAAGATGAGGGCAAAACTGAGGTAATGCACATAGGCTGCGATCGCACTGTTTAACGGCATAGCATCAAAATTTCCAAAAATAACAAAAATGAGCATTAAACGTCCCCCTTAAAAAGGGGGATTGAGGGGGATAGCAATCCCAAATTAAATCAAGCAACTGTAGCAATTACGCCTTAAATTTAGCCGTAATTCGTTGCATCGCTTCTTCCACATTGGCACGACTATTAAACGCCGAAATTCGGAAATAGCCCTCACCCGCAGCCCCAAAACCAGAGCCAGGCGTACCCACGACATTCACCGTCTGGAGGAGCTGATCAAAAAAGTCCCAACTCGATAACCCTTGGGGCGTTTTCACCCACACATAGGGCGCATTCACGCCGCCGTACACCGTCAAACCGGCGGCCGTCAGTTTTTCGCGAATGATTTTGGCATTTTCCAAATAAAAGCTCACCAAGGCTTTCGTTTGCGCTTGACCGGCTTCGGAATAAACGGCTTCGGCTCCCCGTTGGATGATGTAGGAAACCCCGTTGAATTTAGTCGATTGACGACGATTCCAGAGTTTATGGAGTTCGACGCTAGACCCATCAGAAGCCGTAACGGTGAGGGATTTCGGCACAACCGTTAAGGCGCAGCGTGTACCGGTAAACCCGGCATTTTTGGAAAATGATCGAAACTCGATCGCACAGGTGCGGGCTCCTTCGATTTCATAGATCGAGTGGGGGAGATCCGGGTCTGTGATAAAGGCTTCGTAGGCCGCATCAAAGAAGATGATTGAGCCGTGGCTGTTGGCGTAGTCTACCCAGGCTTTGAGGTGTGCTTTGGTGGCAGTGGCTCCGGTGGGATTGTTGGGAAAGCAAAGGTAGATCAGGTCTACTTTTTCCGTGGGAATCTCGGCGGTGAAATCGTTTTCAGCGGTGACCGGGAGATAAACCAGGCCGCCATATTTGCCGCTTTCGGTCGCGTCGCCCGTATGCCCTGCCATCACATTCGTATCCACATAAACGGGATAGACGGGGTCAGTCACAGCGATCGCATTGTCCTTCCCGAAAATATCAAGGATGTTTCCTGTGTCGCATTTCGAGCCGTCGGAGATGAAAATTTCCGAGGCATCAATTTCACAGCCCCGCGCTTGGAAATCCTGGGCGGCGATTTTTTCCCGGAGCCAAGCGTAGCCCTGTTCCGGCCCGTAGCCTTTGAAGGTGGCGCGATCGCCCATCTCTGTCACCGCCGCGATCATCGCGCTGCGGCAGGCTTCGGGTAAGGGTTCCGTCACATCACCAATCCCCAGCTTGATGATTGGCGCATCGGGGTTTGCCTCGGTAAAGGTGGCAACTCGGCGCGCAATTTCCGGGAAGAGATACCCAGCTTTCAGTTTGAGATAGTTTTCGTTGATTTTGACCATGGTCAATGGATGCGTTGAGTCCAAAAAAAGCAGTGTTACTCACTGTATCTCGTTTTCTACCTCAACAGCATCAATGCTGAGAGTGACAGCATTCTAGCCCACAACTCCCAGCATCGATCGACCCCGGATTGGCCCCACAGCAGCATAGTATCGTGTGCTGCGATCGCCCCTAATCAGAGTGAACCGTGGTCGGGCTCACCAAGATTTGCGATGACAATAACGTTTCTTTGTGGAGTGCCCAATGCTTCACGGCAAATAAGACCCATGCCGCCGATAGATAAAACTCACCAATCTCATCCAACTCAAACATAGATTGACTCAAAAATGCCCTGGGAATCAGCATATACAAGATGGCAATGGTCACGGGATAGAGACCATTGAGCGGAAAAATCGGTAAATGGTACTGCTGATATAGCGATCGCAGGCCTCGATGATGGCGATTACTGAGTGGAATGAAGTAGCACAGCATAAAAATAAAGAGGACTCCGACAATTCGGATGTGCTGATGAATGCCATCAATATTGTGAAAATTGAGTTCCCCTTGAAGATTGATTTCAGCTAACTCGCCCGGAGTTTCAACACTTAAAATCCGTTGTCCCCAGCTAATTTCCTCGCCGCCCACCACAAAAAATAAAGTCGCGAAGAGAAGACACCACAGCAGATGATATCGACTGAGTTTGTGATTCTTGGGATTGGTTATCCCCGTTTTGAGAAAAATCAGTGCTGTCAAAAAATACAGGATGGCACTGCCTGTTTCGAGAAGACCGTCTTCTTTAAAGAACGTGCCAAAAATCAGTTGATTGAACGAGGGAAGATTAGATAAAGAATACAGCCCCAGAAAAATAAATGCACTCAAGATCCAAGCCAGGCAAATCTTGGATTTTGCTGATTTTGAGCATTTGATCGAATGATATTGGTTGACAATAAATTCATCAACCTTGCCACTTGTGTGATTCAAAAACATAGCTTTCCTGAAAAATCTCGAATGACGTTATTAATTTAATACCGAGACTGAGCTATGCATACTTCAGAAAGACGCTGAAAACATAGCTTGCATAAAAATTGGGACTTCTCTTCAAAAAAGCCTCTATCTTGCAGTGGCAATGGGGTAGCCTTTCCTTGTGAATAGGCCGCACAAATTGTCACCTTCCTCTGTGTGGGTCTAAATATATTTGAACCTATGCTGTACTATTCAGGAGGACAAAATATTCTTTTTGAAGATAATTGTTCGCCCTTACAATGATAAGGACAAAAAAAATGAAATAACCCGATCTTAATTTTTTCCTAACCTTAAGATAACCCAACTTAACACGACAGACCCCTCTGTCTGTCTCAATGTTCCTGTGCAGATTGGGATGATCAGTGATGAGCCAAGGTGCGATCGCGCTCCGTTACACTGTTAAGGCAGAGTTGCTGAGATTGTGATGCCCGTTGTTTATCCTGTCAGCGTTGCACCGATGATGGAGCGCACCGATCGCCACTATCGGTATTTCCTACGCCAAATTTCTCGCCATACCCTGCTTTATACGGAAATGGTGACAACGGCGGCGATCCTGAATGGCGATCGCGCTAAATTGCTTGACTTTCACCCCGATGAACATCCCCTGATTTTGCAACTGGGGGGAGATGACCCGCAGGATCTCGCCGAATGTGCGCGGATTGCGGCGGACTGGGGCTATGACGGGGTGAATTTGAACGTGGGTTGTCCCAGTAGTCGGGTGCAAAGTGGCAATTTTGGGGCCTGCTTGATGCAGCAGCCGGACGTGGTGGCGGCGGCCGTGGCGGCAATGCAGCGGGCGGTGTCGTTGCCGATTACGGTGAAGCATCGCATTGGGGTGGATGATTGCGATCGCTACTCGGATCTCACCCATTTTGTGGCAACGGTGGCCGATGCGGGTTGCGAACAGTTCAGCGTCCACGCCCGCAAGGCTTGGTTACAGGGTCTCAGCCCCAAGGAAAACCGCACTGTTCCGCCCCTCCGTTACGATCGCGTCCATCAACTCAAGCAGGATTTCCCTCACCTGATCATTGAAATCAACGGCGGCATTACCACCCATGCCCACATTCAAGAACAGTTAAATCATGTCGATGCGGTGATGATTGGCCGGGCAGCCTATGACAATCCCTACCTGTTTGCGGAATGCGATCGCCTTTTTTTCAACGACCCGCACCCCATCCCCACCCGCCATCAAGTGATCGAGACGATGCTCCCCTACATCGAAAACTGGGTCGCCCAGGGTCACAAAGTCAGCCACATCACCCGCCACCTGCTGCAACTGTTCAGCGGCCAACCCGGCACCAAAGCCTGGAAACGCTACATCACTGAACAGGCCTACCAACCGGGCGCGGGGGTTGAGGTGGTGAGGGATGCGATCGCCCTGGTGCCCCAACCCATAGCTGTGTAGCTCCGAGGCTAAAATCTAGGTCAACGGGTGTCAAGACAACAGCACAGAAACGCTACCATAGTCGATGCAATCTCATTTTGCGCCAGAACCCCACAATGATTACTCAAACGATGGTGCAGCCCTCTTCTTGGGTCGCTAACAGCATCACACTTCAAAACGTTCGAGGACTTAACCTGTTCAAATTCACCGATGATCTGCAAGACCGCCTGGAAGTCCTCATAGAGCGGCAAAAAAATGATAATTTAACCCCCGACGAAACCGCTGAACTTGCCGGCATCACCGAACTAGATCGCATCTTTACGATGATGAATGCCCGCATCATTGCGGAATCATGACCATTGGCCCAGCGTCCCGCCAACGGATTCGCCAACGCGCCCGATTTCTATGCGAATATTGCCATTCATCTGAGGAAGCCAGCACCTCACGATTCACCCTAGACCACCTGACTCCTCAATCCTTAGGGGGAGATCATACCGAAGCAAACTTAGCCCTTGCTTGTCATCGTTGCAACGGCAGACGCTATAACTTTACGAATGCCATCGATCCTCAAACTCAAACCCTTGTTCCACTCTTCAATCCCAGAGTCCATCAATGGTCTGGGTATTTTATTTGGTCAAATGACAGCACGCAAGTCATCGGTCAAACCGCTATCGGTCGCGCGATCGTCAAACGCCTTGATATCAACGATGATCGCCACGATGATGGCTCAATTGTAAAGGCGCGTCGTCTCTGGATTCGGGGTGGCTGGCATCCTCCTGATGATGATCCTCGGCTCTAAGGTTTTGAACCTGTATTCGCTAAATCGCGAGGCGTTGGTAGACCTCATCGAGGTAGCGCAGATGGTGTTGCGGGTCGAAGCAGGCCGCGATTTCGTCGGTGGAGAGGTGCTGATTGATCACCTCGCTGGCTTCGACTTGTTTGCGAAAATCGCCGCCTTCCACGTTCCATTCGGTGTGGGCGCAGCCTTGGACGATGCGGTAGGCTTCTTCGCGGTTCATGCCTTTTTCCACGAGGGCGAGGAGGACGCGCTGACTGAAGATCACGCCGCCGTAGACGTTCATGTTGCGCTTCATGTTTTCGGGGTAGACCAAGAGTTTTTGGATCAGCTTGGTGGTTTCGTTGAGCATGAAATGGGTGAGGATGCAGCTATCGGGCATGACGACGCGCTCGACGGAACTGTGGGAAATATCCCGCTCGTGCCAGAGGGCGACGTTTTCGAGGCCCGCCATGGCGTTGCCGCGAATGATCCGGGCCATGCCGGTGAGGCGTTCGGAGCGGATCGGGTTGCGTTTGTGGGGCATGGCAGAGGAGCCTTTTTGCCCTTTGGAGAAGAATTCTTCGACTTCGAGTACGTCGGTGCGTTGGAGGTTGCGGATTTCGACGGCGAAGCGTTCGAGGGAGGCGGCGAGGAGGGCCAGTTGTTGGAGGAATTGGGCGTGACGATCGCGAGAAATCACCTGGGTTGAGGCGGTGTCGGGGGTGAGGCCGAGGTTTTGACAGGCGATCGCTTCCACGCGGGGATCAAGGTTTGCATAGGTTCCCACCGCGCCGGAAATTTTCCCGACGGCAATTTCTTCGCGCAAATGGACGAGGCGATCGCGCCCCCGCAGCACTTCCGCCAACCAGCCCGCGAGCTTAAACCCAAAGGTAATCGGCTCGGCGTGAATCCCGTGGGAACGCCCCACCATCACGGTGTAGCGGTGCTGTTGGGCTTGGTAGCGGATCGCCTGGGTCAATTCTTCGACTTTTTCGAGAATCAAGCCCAAACTCGCCACCATTTGCAACGCCAACCCCGTATCCAGTACATCAGAACTGGTCATCCCCAGGTGAATATAACGACCGGGATCGCCCACATATTCATTCACATTCGTCAAAAACGCGATCACATCGTGGCGCACTTCGGCTTCAATCTCAAGGATGCGATCGGGGTCAAAATCCGCCTTGGCCTTAATCTCTTCCACCGCATCGGCCGGAATGTAGCCTAACTCTGCCTGCGCTTCACAGACTGCGATTTCTACTTGCAACCATGTTTTAAACTTGTAGGCATCTGTCCACAGTTGCCCCATCTCTGGCAGGGTGTAGCGTTCAATCACAGTCTGTCTTCCATCAAAATCAATACAGCCTGTTAATTTTACTATTCACTGGGTCACGCTCCCACCCTTTCCCCCGATTCATTTTTTAGATTTTCGAGAAATTTTGGAGGTATTGCGTCATGACTACTGAAGATGAAATCTACGAAGCCGCCAAGCGAATCGGCTTATTCAAACTGAGTAACGCGACACTAGCAGCAGACGTAGAACGGGAGATGGCAGAGATGTCACGCGAAGCTGAACGGTTAGCGGCAGAGAAGGGGACATCGGTAGAGGATGAATATCGAGAGCTGAATCGGCAATTGCTCGAACGAGAAAAACGGGAGATGGCAGAGATGTCAGAAGAAGCTGAACGACTCGCCGCAAAAAATGGTACATCGTTTATAGACGAATATATAGAACTTTATTGGCTTCAGCGTGAACGAGAAAAACGGGAGGATGGATGTTGAGCGGGATTCGAGAGGGATTCAAAATCCATGAGCAAAGATTATAAGGGTTGTCCTCGCTGTAAACATTTTCACTTTAACGGCACTTGCGAGGCTTATGTGCCGGAGCCGATCCCCTTTCCGATTGTTGCGGGACAGGTGAAACATACTGAGCCAATGTTCGATCAGGAAAACGATATTGTTTTTGAGTTGCGAGACCCCAGTATCAATGTATCTGAGTTGATTCGCAATGCGAAGGAGCGTAGCTGGGAAGGGACAAGATATGAGCAATACAGGAAGGATGGGAAGGACGAACGTTGAGCATCGGATTGACCACCACCCGCCAAGAACTTAAGTGCTTGCACTTCGACTGCGCTCAGCGGAGCACTCATCGCGAAAACCTGTTAAAACGGGTTCCGGATGAGTAGGCTTGAGCCTACTTTCGTTATGAGCCGGGGATTTGAATCCCCGGCGGTGCTGACAGCGGCCAACAATCCGCGCTAATCCTGGCATAATACAAGGGGCAAACGCGCAAGCGATACAGACATTGATCATGGCGAAACAGCGGGTATTATCAGGGGTTCAACCCACCGGCAATCTTCATTTGGGGAATTATTTAGGGGCGATTCGGAACTGGGTCAACGCTCAGGAGCAGTACGATAACTATTTTTGTGTGGTGGATCTGCACGCGATTACCGTGCCCCACGATCCGCAGGTGTTGGCGGACAATTCCTATGCGATCGCTGCCCTCTATCTCGCCTGTGGCATTGATCTGACCCATTCGACCATCTTCATTCAATCCCACGTCACCGCCCACAGCGAACTCGCTTGGCTGCTGAACTGCATCACTCCGGTGAATTGGCTTGAACGGATGATCCAATTCAAAGAAAAAGCGGTGAAACAGGGGGAAAACGTCAGCGTTGGCCTGTTGGATTATCCGGTGTTGATGGCCGCTGATATTTTGCTTTACGATGCCGACCTCGTGCCCGTGGGCGAAGACCAAAAGCAACATATTGAACTGACCCGCGATCTGGTCATTCGGATCAATGACCAATTTGGCAGCGGCGAAAATTCGGTGCTCAAAATGCCGGAACCCTTGATTCAAAAGGCAGGGGCGCGGGTGATGAGCCTCACCGATGGCACGAAAAAAATGTCCAAATCCGACCCCTCAGACCTGAGCCGAATTAGTCTCCTCGACCCCCCGGAGGTGATTACGAAAAAAATCAAACGCTGCAAAACTGACCCCACCAAGGGCCTCGAATTCGACAACCCCGATCGCCCCGAATGTAACAATCTCCTCACCCTCTATCACCTCCTATCGGGTCAGTCCCGCGAGGCCGTGGCGGCAGAATGTGCCGAGATGGGCTGGGGGCAATTTAAGCCCCTGTTGGCGGAAACAACGGTGGAGGCGCTGCGACCGATTCAGGAAAAATATGCGGCGATTATGAGCGATCGCGCCACCCTAGACGGGATTCTCCGGGACGGTCGAGAAAAAGCCGAATTGAGCGCCAATCAAGTTCTGGCCAAGGTCAAAACTGCGATGGGCTTCTCGATGCCGCTCTAATTTCAGGTAAACGGGATTATGATTAAGACTTAATTAAGCTCATTTTGATCCCCACTAACGTTATTAAGTCATAATGTCCCGTTTACGCCGCGCCATTGAACAAAACGAATTTTTAATCACCGCTGAAGTGATGCCCCCCAAAGGAGGCGATCCGAGCCACATGATCGCCATGGCGCAAGGGTTGCGGGGGCGTGTTCACAGTGTGAATGTGACCGATGGGAGTCGGGCGGTGTTGCGGATGTCGTCTTTAGCTGCGTCGCTGTTGCTGAAGCAGGCGGGGATTGAGCCGATCTATCAGGTGGCTTGTCGCGATCGCAACGTCATCGGCCTGCAAGCGGACTTGATGGGAGCCCACGCCCTCGGCTTAACCAACGTTCTAGCCCTGACGGGTGACCCGGTGAAGGCGGGCGATCATCCCAATGCCCGCAGTGTTTTTGATCTCGAATCGGTGCGCCTCTTAAAGCTGATTCACAAACTCAATGCTGGGGTTGACTACAACGATAAAAAACTCACCGATGGCCACCTTGACCTGTTTCCAGGGGCCGCCGTTGACCCCCAAATCCACAGTTGGAAAAGTCTGCAACGGCGTTTTGAGCACAAAGTTGAAGCGGGGGCGCAGTTTTTTCAAAGTCAGTTAATCAGTGATTTTCACTGCTTAGATCGCTTTATGACGGAAATCGCCGCCCCCTTAAATCGCCCTGTTTTAGCGGGTATTTTCCTGCTCAAATCGGCCAAAAACGCGAATTTTATCAATCGCTGCGTGCCGGGGGTGCAAATTTCGCAGGCCACGATCGATCGCTTGGCCGCAGCAGATGACCCATTGCAAGAAGGGATTAAAATCGCAGCGGAACAGGTGAAGATGGCTCAAAACCTCTGCCATGGGGTGCATTTGATGGCGGTGCGCCGCGAAGATCTGATCCCGCAAATTTTGGATCAGGCAGCGATCGCACCTATCCAAGATCCAGTCCCCGTCTGCGTTTAACCCGTCTCACGTCCACCCAACAAGGGGACTCAGCCCCTTGTCCCTGGGCAGATTATAAAAGATCGGCAGATTCATAAAGACGGCGGAGAATGGCGAGGATTTTTTGACCGTATTGGGGATCAGAGGACCACCGCCCCGACAATTGATCCACCAGGGGCGCGATCCCCCGTGTCACAAACCGGAACCGGGGATCGACGGCTTCTTGCACGAGGGGTTCGAGGTTGGCGTAGGCCTTGAGGTGTTGAATGTGGGCGCGGACTCCAATTTGGGCACTGGGGAATGTGGCGCCTTGAGCACCGCCGCCCACGGCCCCAAGGTCGGCAAAGTTGTTTTGCGAGGGTTTAATGTCGCCGCCAAACCGGAGGAAGTTGGTGGCAAGGCACATTTGGCAGAAGGCGATGTCGTAGCTGATCCCTTCGATGGTGGCTTCTTCGCGGTAGAGTTTGGGCAGGTCGGGGAATGCTGCGAGGGCGTTTTCGTTGTTGGCCTTGAGAAACATGATCAGTTGCACCTCGGAGGTGTTGCCGTGGCCGACGATGCGGTCAAACATACCGGGGCAAATTTGGGAGATGGAGCGCAGCACAACGGTGCGGGTGCTATTTTCCCAACTGACGTTAATGTTGAATTCTCGCAGTTCGATCGCTTTGACATACACCACACCACGGTATTGCACGAGGCGAATTTCGGGGCGTTGGGTGAGGTTGACCCCCAGGCGATCAACAAGGTCAACGGGAATGAAGCCATTGCTGTTGATCAGAATGCCTTGCTCGCCGTAGTTTTGCCCGTTGATCCGAATATTGACGACGGGGTAGCTTTGTTCGAGGCTGGGGGCTTTGCTGTTGACGTCGCGGCTCCAGGCTTCGAGACCATCGACGATGCCGAGGGCCATGTCCCGCCGTCGGTTGAGGAGGAGGGCGCGATCGTC
>CAZCWE010000024.1:10277-16742 GCA_964502285.1 uncultured Spirulina sp.
CGGGGTTGCTGAGGAAGCCCACTTCGAGCAGGAGGGAGGGGATGGCGATTTGGCGACAGATGCTTAAACGACCAACGCCGGTGGCGGTGTCGGGCTTGGAGCCGCGACTGGGTAGCTGGGGCAGACGACGGATCAGGGCGAGGAGGATCATGTCGCCGTGTTTTTTTCGTTCGGCGTTGCCCGCGATGTAGTAGGCCGTTGCGCCGCGTGCGACGGGGTTTGAGTAGGAGTCGGCGTGCAGTTCGATGGCCACATCGCCTTGACGGGCGCGGGAGTTGATCCAACTGATGCTTTGGTCGAGGCTGAGGGTATCGGGAACAGAGAGCACTTCAAAGTTGCGCGATCGCAACTCCGGCACAATCACATCTCGCAGTAAGATCATCTGTTGAGCTTCGGTGGTTCCCCCCGCCAACGCGCCGGGGTCCCATCCGCTGTTTTCCAAGCCACCATGTCCTGCTGAAACAAAAATCCTACCCATAATCCTTCGCTCTGTTCCTTTAAACCGATCAACTCAAGTTAATAATACAAAATAGCCAGCTCTCCGCTAGTCTATTATCTTTTGGCTGGAAACTCGGAGATTTTCGGCTTTTTTCCCTTTTGCTGTCCTATGGATATTCCCCGCCTCCATCCCGATACGATCCAAGATGTGGAAGACCGCGCCGATATTCTCGACGTGGTGGGCGAGCATGTGGTGCTCAAGAAGCGGGGAAAGGACTATCTGGGGCTCTGTCCGTTTCATGATGAGAAAACGCCGAGCTTTAGCGTGTCGCCTACGAAGCAACTGTATTACTGCTTTGGCTGCGGGGCGGGGGGCGGCGCGATTAAGTTTTTGATGGAGGTGGGGCAGCAGTCCTTTGTGGATGTGGTGCTGCGCTTGGCGGAACGGTATCAAGTGCCGATTAAAACCCTCGCTCCGGAAAAGCGTCAGGAACTTCAGCGGCAGTTATCGTTACGGGAGCAACTGTATGAAATTTTGGCCGTGGCGGCGAGTTTTTATCAACACGCCCTGCGCCAGCCGGAAGGGGAAATTGCCCTCACCTACCTGACGGAAAAACGCCGCCTTAGTGATCAAACGATCCAAACCTTCGGCTTGGGCTATGCGCCGGGGGGCTGGGAGGCACTCTATCGCTATTTGGTGGAGGGGAAACGCTATCCGGTGCTGTTGGTGGAGCAGGCGGGGCTGGTGCGACCTCGGAAACAGGGGGATGGCTATTACGATTATTTTCGCGATCGCCTCATGATCCCCATCGCTGACCACCAAGGGCGGATCATTGGCTTCGGCAGTCGCACCCTCGGCAACGATGAGCCGAAGTACCTCAACTCCCCGGAAACGGAGGTGTTCAGCAAGGGCCAAACCCTCTACGGCTTAGACCGGGCGAAAAAAGCGATCGCGCAGCAGGATCAAGCCGTGCTCGTCGAAGGCTATTTTGATGTGATCGCTCTCCATGCCGCCGGGATCGATCACGCGGTTGCCGCCTTGGGGACGGCTTTGGGGGAAGCCCAACTTAAACACCTGTCTCGCTACACCGACTCTAAACAAATCGTCCTCAATTTTGATGCCGACGCAGCGGGTCAGAAAGCAACGGCTCGTGCGCTCCGTGAGATTGAAACTCTCGTCTATACCGGCCAAATTGAACTCCGGATACTCAATTTACCGGGGGGCAAAGATGCCGATGAATTTTTGCTCTCCCAACCCGATGCGGTGGAACAGTATCGTCACCAACTGCAAACTGCACCACTGTGGTTAGATTGGCAATTGGAACAGTTGGCAGTAGGGAAGGATTTAAAACAAGCTGATCAGTTTGAGCAAGTTCTTAATGCAATGGTCAGCATTCTCAACAAAATCAAGGATCGTAAGAATAGAGGAAAGTATGTAGAGCGGTGTATCGAAATTCTAAGCTTAGGTAATAAAACCTTAGGATCTTGGTACACTCAAACTCTTCGTCCACTAATCAGTAACGATAAATCAAAGAAGCAAAGAGTTAAGAAGAACTACGCAACGCAGAAGCCTTTTAATCTCGATAAGTCACCTGATGAAACAGTACGGTTTTACAACGTTTCTCAAAACGACCTCCTCAAAAGGGCTGAAGAATACCTCTTGCTTATCTATCTCCACTGTCCCGGTCAACGCCAGACCATCATCACCGACCTCGACCAACGCGACCTGATGTTTAGCCTTTCCCATCATCGCCAACTGTGGCAGCAGATTCTCAGCCTCGACCCCGACCAACGCAACCCCCGCCTAATCCAAGCCCTCCAAGCCCAAGCCCTCCAGGCCGAGCAATCCCTCGACAACGTGCAACACCTCTTCCACCTCAGCGAACACCGTCGCCGCGACATTGAACGGGCGGGACTCTTGGTGAAAGCTGCGATCGCCTCCCTCGAACGGGTCAGCTACGAAAAAAACCGCACCTATTGCCTCAATCGCTGGCAAACCCTCGACCCCCAAGCCGATCCCCAAGCCCACGCCTACTATCTCAACGAGTTCTACCGCAACGACCAAAAAATCCGCGAACTCGATCAACAACGCTGCGCCTCCCTCCTCGACGTGATCGATCTGGTCTCGGATTGAACTGGATTAAGCTACCCTAGATCCGTTGTCACGCAGGGCTGAACATGGCGCAACGCTAACAGTACGCCTTGCCCCTTACCCCACCCCCATCTAGTTCTCCGCAGCCGGATAAAGCAGCTTAAGGCAGAAATGGAGCGCGATCGCAACTGGGGTTGAACAATTTGGATTACGAAGCATTCTATCGGGCGGCCCATTCGTTGAAGTCCAGTAGTGCATCGTTGGGGGCGAACTATTTGGCGGATCTCTGTCAGGCGTTGGAAAAGTTGGGGCGATCGCAAATTAATGACGGAATAACCGAGTTGTGGTCTCAAATTCAGGTGGAAATAGAGCGAGTCAAGACCGCCATGGCCGAAGAGCGTCAAAAATATGTCGCCACGGTGGCTCACCCCCCATTCCCGTAGCTCTCTGCGGATTGGATTGCGAGTCTTGACTTGTCACTAAAATTCCAATGGGGTGCATCCCACGTTATGCAATCCCTCATCCAACCCTCTCGCGCAGGAGAGAGCTTTTAAATTCCTTCTCCTGTGGGAGAAGCAATGCCCTGAGCGATTGCCCTGAGCTTGTCGAAGGGGGCTGGAGATGAGGGCACGAGATGGCAATCAGTCGGAATCTGCATAAGTGGGATACACCCTTGCAATGCCTCAGGCTTGAATTGTTGTGCTGATTGTGGCGACTATACTTGAGATTGACTTCGCAACAGACTTAGAGTTTGAGATGCCACCAGACGAAAACGATCTCCGTCAACAATTCTGGAAACTCAATCACGATCTCATTATCCAGCGTCTTGACAATATCGTAGACCAAAACAGCTACATCCTCACCCGGCGCGAGCTAATCATCCACAGCACGGGGAAAACCCAAGCGATACACTCCGTAATCCGAAATATTGACATATTTGATGGGGCGAATCGTCGGTTGTTGATTGTGGGGGAGCCCGGCAGCGGCAAAACCACAGAATTATTGCAATTGGCGGTGCAGTTGAGTGAAAAAGCCGAGACAGAAGAGAGTGCCCCGATTCCGGTGATTCTGGAGCTTGCGGCGTGGCGGGGAGAGCCTATGGTGGACTGGATCGGGGATCAAATTCAGGCTCGCTATGGGGTGCAACAGCAGACGAGTAAAAAATGGCTGCATTTAAACCACTTCGCAATCCTATTAGATGGATTGGATGACTTAGACCCTGAGCAGGCCGCAGCAGCGATTCAAGCCATCAATCAATTGCAGCCCAACACCCCCCATCGGCAGATGTCTCTTGTTGTTTGTTCACAGGCACAGCACTACAAACGATGCTATGCGGAGTATGGGGTAAAACTGACCCATATCGACCAGATCGTGCGGATGTGCGATTTGGACGAGAAGCAAATTTGGCAGTATCTTGACGATCAAAGGGCCCAGCATTTGTGGTCAGATCTAGTGGATCATGCAGGGTGGAGAGGGTTGGCACAGCGCCCCATGTCATTAAGCCTGATGCCCCTTGCCTTTGCACCATCCGGAGCACTTCCCCTCACGGTTGCTGAACAGGAGACAGCGTGTCAGGCGGCATTATTCGAGGCCGTTTTAGCCAATACATTGACCCTTCCAGAGGCTTCCGCACCGTTTCCTGATGCTCAACAGGCGCGAGATTATCTCGTGTGGCTGGCAGCCAAGCTCGAAGCGTTAGGAGAGCGCGAGTTTTTGATTGAACGATTACAGCCCTATTGGCTGGGCAGTCCACAGCAACGGCAACAATATCAGTTGATGGTTGGGCTGTTGGGAGGGCTGGCTGTCGGACTCATTTTCGGGCTGATGGGTTTTTTGATGTACGGGTTAACCGTTGGGCTGATGGCTGGGCTGGCCATTGGGCTAGTTGGAGGACGGATCATCCGATGGCGGATCGGGACTAAGCGCACCATCCAACTTGTAGACCCCGCTGTTTCAGGGTGGCAGAAGCGGCAACTCAAACGCGGCCGCCAAGCTCTACAGGCGCTGTTTGTAACGCTGTTCATTGCTGTGCTCAGAGTAATACAACTGAGCGGGGGGGCTGGGCTAATGGTGTTAGTGGTGTCACTAGCAGCGGGGGGGCCGGGAGTGTTGATCCTCTTGATAATTGGATTGTTTCCGCTTGCCTTGATCGAAAACCTGATTACGTGGATCAATAACAAAAACCAGGATACAGATGAGGTGCTCTCCGCCATCATGAACAGCAAGCTGGGCAAATTGTCGGGGGCAGCACTGAACAGTCAAGAACGACCCAATCAGGGGATTCAGGAAACGGCGATCGCAGTGGTCTTAGCCATGAGTTTAGCGGTTCCCCTTTGCGCCTTGCTCTACGCTGTTGCCAACTGGGTCATGGGTCAAACACTGGATCTGAGCATCGTCCTTGCCCAAGGGTTTTGCGTGGGATTGTTTATTGGATTTTGGGCTGGGGGCGGGGATGCGCTGGTGCAACATTTGGCGCTGCGGTGGGTGTTGTGGCGGGCGGGTCGGATGCCGTGGAACTATGCGAAATTCCTCAATTTCGCCAGTGAGCAAGGCCTTCTCAAACGTGCCGGAGGGTGCTATCGCTTTTCCCACGACAAGCTCCGTGAACACCTCGCCCAACACCCCGCCCCCCAGATTTACTCATTGCAATTTCCGAGACTTGCTCAGAATGAAGGCAAATGACCGAACCCACTACCATTGCATCCACCTTTGATAGTGCGAGCTTTTAGCTCGCGGCTCATGCCGACTTCAGTACAATACAACCAGTGAATGAGGTGCGCCGATGCAAACCCCAGCCCAATCGTCCCCGCAACCGATCGCGCCCCCACAAGACGCGGCATCCTCCTACGAACAACCGCCCACTGAACTCGATATCTCTCACATCGTCACTGAAGATGAAACCCCCGTGGACAATCTGATCCAGGAAAAACTCCAACGGTTGCTCGTGCAATGCTTGTACCATGCTTTCCGGAGTGAGCAGCCCTTTATCGCCATGGCCGATGTGGGGTTGTTTTCGGCACTCCACGGGCCGCCCTTGGTTCCTGATGTGATGCTCAGTCTTGGTGTGGAAATTGCCGCCGACTGGAGCCAAAAACGCCATCGATCTTACTTTATTTGGGAATTTGGCAAGCCCCCCGATGTGGTGATTGAAATTGTCTCTAATCGGAAAGGACAGGAGCGCGATCGCAAACTCATCGCCAGCCAGATTAGGGTGTCCTATTATGTGGTGTTTGACCCGTTGGAATGTTTGTCGGCGCGGGTGTTGTCCGTCTATGCGCTGCGGGAAGGACAGTATCACCTCCTAGAGGATGCGTGGCTGTCGGGGGTGGGGCTGGGATTAACGCTGTGGTCGGGTTCCTTTGAGGGCAAACAATACGATCGCTGGCTGCGATGGTGCGATCGCAACGGGCAGATTCTCCCCACCGGCAGCGAACAAAGTGCCCAAGAAGCCCAGCGAGCCGATACCGCCGAAGCTAAACTCGCCGCCCTGATGGCTAAACTTGCCGCCCAAGGTATCGACCCCGATCAACTGGATCGCCCCTCCTGAGCTACCCTAGATCCGTTGTCACGCAGGGCTGAACATGGCGCAACCGCAACGACTGTGGATCACCGGAATTGGGGGATTTTTAGGCTGGAATGTGGCAGCGATCGCGCCCCCCCAGTGGGACATCTACGGAACCACTCACCGCCCAGGGATTCAACACCCCAACGCCCAGATCAATCCCCTCGACCTCACCGATCGCGCCGCCGTCTGTGGCTATATTGACCAGATCCAACCCGACGCGGTGCTGCACCTCGCCGCCCTCTCCCGCCCCAACGATTGCCAAACCCAACCCGATCGCTCCTACGCCGTCAACGTCACCGCCAGCGCCCACCTCGCCGAACTCTGCGCTTGGGGGATTTTGGAGATGACGGTGTAGAAGGCGTAGAGACGA
>CAZCWE010000024.1:16752-17861 GCA_964502285.1 uncultured Spirulina sp.
CTGCGCCGCCCGTCAGATTCCCCTCGTGTTCACCTCTAGCGAACTGGTGTTTGATGGCAAAAATCCCCCCTACGACGAAACCTCCCCCGTCTGCCCGATCAACCTCTACGGTGAGCATAAGGTGTTGGCGGAGGGGATGATTCGCGATCGCTACCCCGCCGCCACGATCGCCCGGATGCCCGTCATGTTTGGCGTGCCGTCCCCCCAATCGGAAAGTTTTCTGCAACCGTTCCTCCGCCAACTCCGCAGCGGCGAACCCCTGCGCCTCTTCACCGACGAAATCCGGATGCCCGTCAGCGCCACCACCGCCGCCCAAGGACTCCGCCTCCTTCTCGATCAACCGGGGGAACTCTTTCACTTGGGGGGACGCGATCGCCTCTCCCGCTACGACATTGGCCAACTCTTGGCGGACATTTTCGAGCTTCCCAACGCCCGCCTCTCTCCCTGTCGCCAAGCCGATGTCACGATGGCCGCCCCCCGCGCTGCCGATCTCACCCTCGACAGCCGCAAAGCCTTCGCTCTTGGTTATGATCCCGCCTCGGTGCGATCGCAACTCCTTGCCCTGCGGGGTCAGGTGTGATGGGTGTCACCCCCACGCGATGAGAATCATCACGAAAAATCAGAGAATGCGATCGCCCTGTCACCGTGAGGAATATCATCTCCAGCCTCGACACCGATCAATTCCAGGGAGCCTGTCAATCCGAGAAAATACAGATATCAGCAATCGGAGAGCAACCCCCATGGAATTCAACTCGTCTCGTCCTACCCGTGCAGCCCGTCGCTACACCGTTCGTACCCTTGAATTCAATGACAGCCCCATCCTCAGTCCTTTGGACACGACAGGTTCATTCATGGACAGGACAAGGGCATTAGGGTTAAGTCGCAATCAACCGGGGGCGTTTTAGTTGCCCGTCGTCTCTTTCTTTTTCCAACATCATTACAGTAACACCGTGAGAGTTTCGGCCTGAGCAACCGAGACTCTTTTTATAGCAGTAGACAAGTTTGTTAGAACATTCAACCAGCGCACCCTGAGGGTCGTCGTTGGCAGAGCCTCCCGTTAGGGATAGGGTAAGCGGCCGGGCTATCTCCTGCGGAGACGCTACTGATCG
>CAZCWE010000025.1:0-3844 GCA_964502285.1 uncultured Spirulina sp.
AGTTTATCGGTGAATCAAGTCTTAACCCAGAACGGGGATACCCTGACGGTGGAATGGCAAGCGAAACCGATTTTGAGTCGCGATCGCACCACCTGCGAATTCTTCTTCATGGCGGGCATGGATGTCACCGAACGCGAACGTGCCGAAGCAGAACTGCACCTCCTCCATTGCATTACCCATTCCGTCAGTGTTGCCGCTGATTTTGACCAAGCCCTGCGGGAAGTGTTGGGGATGCTGTGTGAAACCACCGGCTGGGAATTGGGTTCTGTGTGGGTTCCCCATCCCAGCCAAACCCATCTCGAACTCAGCCCCGTCTACTACATTAATTCCACCCTCAACCCCATCACCCAAGACCACCTCACCCAGTTTTGGCACCAGAGCCAAGCGTTTACCTTTGCCATGGGGGAAGGATTGCCGGGCCAAGTTTGGCAAACCCAAACCCCGCGTTGGGTTCCGAATCTGGCCCAACAGGAGCGATCGCCCTTGCCTCGCCAAGACATTACGAACCATTGGGGGATTCGCGCCAGCCTCTTCGCCCCCATCATCGCCGACGATCAGGTGTTAGCCGTCCTGGAATTCGTCATGAGTAAAACCGGCCAAGAAAACCCCCGCTTTGTGGAACTGATTTCCTCCGTCGCGATGCAACTCGGCGGCGTGTTTCAGCGCAAACGGGCCGAAGCCATTTCCCAAGCCGCCGAAGCCAAATATCGCAGCATTTTTGAAAATGCCGTCGAAGGGATTTTTCAAATGGATGACCGGGGCCAATATCTCAACGCCAACCCCGCCATGGCCCAAATCTATGGGTACGACTGCGCCGCCACATTTTTGGCTGTGCAGTCCGAAACCCCCCACCCCCCCTATGTCCAACCGGAACGCTATCAAGAACTCCTGCTGCAACTCCAGATTCACGGCGAAGTGACAGAATTTGAATCCCAGATCTATCAACGGGATGGCCGGGTGATCTGGATTTCTGAAAATGCGCGGCGGGTGGTGGATGATTTGGAGCGGGATGATCCAATGTTGTCCCCAGTGCAGTATGAAGGGTGTGTGGTGGATATCACAAGCCGCAAACGGGCCGAAGAAAATTTGCGATACAGTGCCACCCATGATGCGCTAACCGGGTTATGGAATCGGGCGTATTTTTTGCAACAGGTGAACCAAGCAATTCAGCGGGCGCAGCAACATGAGACGCAATTTGCGGTGCTGTTTCTGGATTTGGATGGGTTTAAGTTGGTGAATGATAGTCTGGGGCATTGGCTGGGGGATACGCTCTTGGTGACGATCGCGCACCTGTTGCAAAATTGTCTACGCTCGACGGATATCCTGGCGCGGCTGGGGGGCGATGAATTTACGATTTTGATGACCCCCCTGCCGGAACCGGACGCGGCGATCGCCCTCGCGAACGCCATCATCGCCACCCTCTCCCAACCCATTCAAATCGGCGGCCACACCGTTTTCAGCGGCACGAGTATCGGGGTGGTGATCCATCAAGCCGCCTACACCCAAGCCGAGGAAATCCTCCAAAATGCCGATATTGCCATGTATCGCGCCAAAGCCCAGGGCAAAAATCAGGCCGTGTGTTTTGATCTGGCAATGCGCCAGGCGATTATTCGCCGCCAAAAACTGGATACGGACTTGCGCAGCGCGATTGAACGCTCGGAATTATGTTTGGCCTATCAGCCCATTGTGGATCTACAAACCTATCAGTTAGTTGGGTTTGAAGCCTTAGTCCGCTGGCAGCATCCGGAAGAAGGTTGGTTGTCGCCTGCTGAATTTATTCCCATCGCGGAGGAGCGCGGCCAAATCAAGGCTTTGGGGACGTGGGTTTTAAAGGAAGCCTGTCAACAGGTGCAGGCATGGCAGGAAGACTTTGGCCTCCCGCTGCAAATTAGTGTGAATGTATCGAGTCGGCAATTAACGTCAGACTTGAGCGATCGCGTCGCAGCGATCCTCGCCGAAACGGGCTTCCCCCCCCACCAGTTGAAACTCGAAATCACCGAAACCGCCCTCATGGACGATCCTAAAACAGCGATCGCAATCCTGCGGCAACTGAAAACCCAAGCCCTCCAACTCTGCATCGATGACTTTGGCACGGGCTACTGTTCCTTAAGCTACCTCGATCACTTCCCCCTCGATGTCTTGAAAATCGATAAATCCTTCGTCGATGAAGTCCATCAACACCCCAAAAACACCGAAATTGTCCGGGCAATCATTGCCCTCGCCAAAGGGTTGAAACTCAACATCATCGCCGAAGGGATTGAAGCAGAAGCCCAACTCAATATCCTCCGCACCCTCCACTGTTCCTACGGTCAAGGCTACTTATTCTCGCGCCCCCTAACGGTTTCCCATGCTGTGGACTTACTCCAGCGGGTCAAAAACGGTTTTTGCTTTCTGCCGTCGTCTCTTTAATCCTCAGGCGGCTGACCTAGTGCCGTGGCACACTCGAATCGGTGGGTTACGGCGGATTGCTGGATTATAGTCAGTGCCTATGTTTAAGCCGCCTAACCCACCCTACGCTAAAGCCTAATTTTAGCTGTGCTACAAGCACTAGGGGGTGATTTCGTCCGCGAAACTCGTCCAGCGTTTAAACCGAAATGCCCCCGCGACAGACCCCCACACCGCAGCATCGGTATCCAAATCGCGCCCCCGATCCCAACTTTGAAAGAGGGCTTCGTCAATTTCAAAGGTGCTGTCGAGGTAGGTTTCTTGACCTTTGCGCACGACGCGGCAGGCTTTGCCCGGCTCCACATTGCCCTTGAAACTCTGCCCCGTCCACTGCACGATCATGTTACAGCCGGGCATCGGGACGAGGCGATCGCCCGTTAATGCCTTTAACCGTTCCGGCTCCCGACTCGCCCCAAAAAAGTCCTTCTCATCCTGAACAAAAAAATTTTCAATCTCAATATGATCCCCAACGGTCTTCAAATTCAACACCCGCAACCGATAGGGGCTATTGAGCATATAGTCGTAAGCCTGTTCCACAATTAAGCTCACCCCATCCAGACCCGTAGCCGGTACTGGGCGCATACAGACGCGGATATGGGCAAAAAAGGGCGGGTTCTCGTAGGCTTGCTCTTGGTTGCTGAAATCCGCCGCCATCCAGCGGGCCAGGGCCAAAACATCGGTGGAATGGGTCATAGCACTAGGGGGTTAATTGTCCCTCTATTAAACGGAAAAAGAGGAATTGTGTCACCTGTTCGGCGCTGAAGTTGTCGTCACTGACGAGGACGAGCAGGGAACTCCCATCGGCAAGGCGCGGGCCGAGGGTCATGCCTTCGAGGTTGTCGAGGGGAATGTTTAAGGTGCTGAGATCAAGGAGGAGGCGTTTTTTGAGGGGGGCGACGGTGGTGAGTTCACCGCCGAGGGTGGCGATGCGGGAGGTGTCGGTGGCGTTGCCGGCGACGACTTGAAAGAGGCGGGCGGTGTAGCCGTTGAGGGTGAGCGATCGCTCCAAAGTCAGTAAATGGCCTTCTTCGTTAAGGGTGAGGAGATCGCTCAAGCCGTGGGACAGGGAACCCTCCGGAGCCGGTTCGAGGAGATAGGCATTTTCCGACACCACCACCGGGTCGCCAAAGGGATTAACCAGATAATGCAACAGGCGGATGCGATCGCGCCCATCGGTGTCGGTGCGGCGTTCGTCCTGGGTGAGGTGGGATTCCGGCGCGGTGAAGAGGCGAAAGGGGTCGTCCGAGGATAGCCCCGTCCATTGCACATCCAACGCTTCAAACCCTAGATTATTGCGGATGCCGTGGGGCGGGTCGGGGTCACGGATCGGGGTGGCGGGGAGAAACCGATCCATATAAAATCTGGGTCAGTGAAGTCATGCTTCAGCAAACCCAGGTGG
>CAZCWE010000025.1:3854-8958 GCA_964502285.1 uncultured Spirulina sp.
TGACGTTTTGCAGGGCTTGGCCGGTGGCGGGGTCAAATTCTTGCACCCAGGGGGCAATGTCGCGGTCAATATTGCCCTCACTGCTGATCATCAGGGTGTGGCGCGGGGTGAAGGCGATGCCTTCGGGGTCGAGGGTTCCGGGGGCAAAGGGTTCGCCGTTGCTGTCTCTGAGGGTGATCACCTGGTCGAAGCGGATGTTTGCGATCGCGCCCTCCTCATCTTGCCCATCCACATGAAAACGATAGGCGCGGGCGGGGGCGTTGTTGCTGCGATCGTCGGAGATGGCGTAGAAGCTTTGGGTGGTGCGATCGTAGGTCAGCCCCGACAGGCCGCCAATCGGCGTGCCATCAAAATCTTGGGGCGGTACTGTCACTTGCCCCATCCACTCCGCCCGCAAGGGTAAAAACTGCCGTTCCTGGGCCGCGCTGGGGGAGCAGGCGGTCAGGATAAGGCAGCAGAAAATCACAAACAAACGCATCATGGCAATACCGAAAAGGGCCTCTTCCGTTGATTTTGCCACAATCCCCCAGCA
The DNA here is from genome assembly GCA_964502285.1 of uncultured Spirulina sp. GTDB lineage: Bacteria > Cyanobacteriota > Cyanobacteriia > Cyanobacteriales > Spirulinaceae > Spirulina. The sequence goes on from CAZCWE010000025.1 coordinate 4,387, forward strand.
TCAGAAGGGCGGGGGACGATCAGGCTTGAAATGGAGTGCGATCGGTGAGGATTTCGTGGCCGTCTGCGGTGACGAGCACGGTATGTTCAAACTGGGCGGAGCGTTTTTGATCGGCGGTGACCACCATCCAGCGATCGCGCAATGTCCGCGTCACCTTCGACCCCGCATTAATAATCGGCTCAATCGCCAAAGTCATCCCCGGTTTTAGCTCCTCATTGGGTAACTCATCGGTGCGGGCGTGGAACACCGCAGGCGGTTCATGCAAATTGCGCCCCACCCCGTGCCCCGTGAAATCATCCACAATGCTGTAGCCGTAGGGCGTGACAAAATCCTCAATCGCCCCCGCAATGTCCAGAAGGCAATTCCCCGGTTTCACTTGGGCGATACCTTGATAGAGCGCCTTTTCCGCCACCTCCATCAACTGGATAAAATCCGGCTTGACGCGACCCACTGCGATCGTGATGCAAGAATCGCCATGGTAGCCATCCTTAAACGCCCCCGTATCCACCTTCAGCAGATCCCCGTTGCGAATCACCGCCTTCGCGCTCGGAATCCCATGCACCACTTGGTCATTCAAACAGGCACAGATCGAAGCCGGAAACCCATGATAGCCCTTAAAACTGGGCGTGGCTCCCTCGGCGCGAATCTGCTCTTCGGCGTAGGCATCGAGGTCGGCGGTGGTCATCCCCGGTTGGACGCGATCGGCAATGCCTTGCAGCACCTTCGCCACAATCCGGCTCGATTCGCGCATCCGTTCAATCTCAAGATCGGATTTTAGTTCAATGCCGCGCCGGGTGCGGCGCAGGGGAGGTAACGCTTGACTCGGTGCAAAAAGCTTAGCAAGAAAGTTCATAACCCAGGGAAATCAAGAAAGCGGCAGCGTCCTCTAGTGTACCGACTTCTCCTGAACTTTTTCGGTCAGGATGCCGAAAACCCATGCTATGGTAGGCCAAATTTTCAGTGTTCAATCTGTTTGTTGAGCGGCGTTTTTCACCCCATCATCACCATGGCAGCGATTGAAATTTTTCCGGTGCAAACCCCTGAGCAATTCGAGCAGTTTTTTGCGGTTCCGTTCCAAGTGTACCGGGATGATCCCCACTGGGTGCGGCCCCTAGACAGTGGGGTGCGCAAACAATTAAGTCCAGAAAATACGTTTCTCACCTATGGGGAGATGCAGCCGTTTGTCGCGATTAAAGACGGTGAAGCGGTGGGGCGAATTGTGCCGTCGATTAATCGCCGTTTGATCGAACGGGAGGGGGAACAAATCGGGCTATTTGGTTTTTTTGAGGTGATTGAAGATGACGAGGTGGCGGCGCAATTATTCGCGGCGGCGGAACAGTGGTTGCGCGATCGCACCATCACCCGCGTCCGTGGCCCCATCGATTTTTCGACGCACAACAGTTGTCTTTTTCTCGCCGGCGGTTTTGCCGATGATCCCCAAATCCTCACCCCCTACAATCCCCCCTATTACATCGACTTGATGACAAAACTAGGCTGGGAAAAAGCCAAAGATGCCTATGCTTACACGATGGACTTGAGCACGCCCCTGGATTCTCGGTTTGAGCGATCGTACCAAATCGCCCTGAAATCCGGTATCACCTTTCGCAATCTCCACACGAAAGGGGACGCTTTCGAGCAGGATTGCCGCACCTTGTACGACCTATTTACGACGATGTTTGCGAATAATTGGAGTTCGAGTCCGCGCACCTGGGAAGAGTTCCGCGAAGAGGCCGAAGATCTCAAAAGTTTAGTCGATCCGGATATTTTCCCGATCGCAGAAGATCAGGGCAAAATGATCGGCTTTTGTATGGCATTGCCGGATTATAATATCGCCCTGAAACGGGTTAATGGCAGATTAAATTGGTGTGGGATTCTCAAGTTTTTGTGGTTTCGACGGCAGATCGATCGCGCCCGTGTCATCGCCATCACTGCCCTACCGGAATATCGCCGCAAGGCGGTTCCCCTGGCCTTGGTGCATTTATTGATGACCCAGGGAACACAATCGGGCAAGCCTTACAAAACCGCCGAGCATTCCTTCGTCTGGGAAGATAACAAACCCTCGCGCCACCTAATCGAGGTGACGGGCAGCACGATCTCTAAAACCTACCGTATTTTTGAGAAAGCGATCGCGTAACGAGACTCAGATTATGGTCAGAACAATGAGGAAGTGAGACATTAAAACAGAATGCTAAGATAATTCTATGCCCAGAAAGATTCGAGAGTTGAAAGCTCAAATTACACGGGAAGGATTTATTTACTTGCCCAAACGCGGTAAAGGCAGCCATGAGCGTTGGCGACATGCTTTGCTTGGAAAAACATTGACGATTTCAGGAAAGGATGGGAATGATGTGCCGATCTACCTAGAAAAGCAACTCGCAAAGCTACTAACTGAACTAGAAAAGTTGAGAGAGGATGAAGATTCATGAATAGATACAGTATGATTGTTCAATGGTCTGATGAAGATCAGCTTTTTTTAGTGACAATCCCGGAGTTTTCTGATCGAGTTGTGATGCCTTGTACGCACGGAGAAACTCGCGCAGAAGCGATCCAAAAAGGGGAAGACGTGATCGAAATGTACTTGGAAGCGTGGCAAGAAGAAGGTGAAGTGATTCCTCAGCCTAAAACGCTTCAGATTGCTTGATGCAGGGTGTGAAGTCTCTCTAAGCACCCATGCCGGAATAGTGCTTCAAGCCGCGCCGCCAGAGGAACCGATTGACGAAAAAGAGGCCGGTACACCAGAGGGTGATCACCAATAAGCCTTGCCCTAGATTCACCGGAAACCCGACGAAAATCGCCGCCGGAAAATACAGCACATAGGGAAAGGGAGTCCATTGCACCACCTGTAATATCGACTCTGGAAACACATTCAGCGGCGCAATATACCCGGATAAAAATAAGTAGAACAGAAAGAAAAACTGCTCCAAGGCGCTGGCTCGTTCTGTCCAAAATGCCATCATTGCTAGGGAATATTGCAGCAAAAACCGCAACACAAACGCCCCCATTACCGCCGTTACACCCAACAGCACCACCCCCCAGCCCGGCCAGACAAATACCTCCGGATACAGCCCATAGATCAGCCCAATTAAAATCAACAAAAACGGCAGCCGCGCCACCCGCTCCGACAAATGCCCGGCGATGTGATGCCAGACTGGATCGATGGGCTGAAGCAGGCGCAAGGAGAGTTTCCCCTGTATCACTTCTTTTTCAAATTCCCACACCACCCAAACGAGGGTAAATTGTCGCACCAAAAACACGGCGACAAAATAGCGGGCAAACTCTAAACTCGTCAGCCCAAACTGACCTGTTCCCGCCGCTTCGATCCATACCCCCATCAAAATCAGCGGCAACGACCCCGACAACATCCAAAACAAAAGTTCGGCGCGATATTCCACCATATAGGCGTAGTAGACCGAGAGGAAAACGCGGCTTTTTTTCACAATCCAGCGGATGGCCATGGGTTAAGAGGGCTAGGGGGTGGGGGGGAGGGGAGCGAGGAGTTCGGAGGGGGTATCGACGGAGCGGCGGATTACCCCTGGGGTGGCGGGGGAGGGGGTGAAGAGTTCTTCGAGGGCTTGGTCGAGGGTTTCGGCCATGACGATGGTGTTGTCGTAGGCGACGATGACGCGGGCGAGGGTGGGGACGCTGTTTTGTTCGGCTTCGAGGTAGAGGGGTTCGACATAGAGTAGCGCATCTTCGATGGGGATGACGAGGAGGTTGCCTTGGACGGCTTGGGAGCCTTGGGTATTCCAGAGGGAGATTTGTTGGGAAATTTCGGGGTCTTGGTTGATCAGGGCTTCGATTTGGGAAACGCCGAAGACGAGTTTTTGTTTGGGGAATTGGTAGAGGAGGAGTTTGCCGTAGTTGTCGCCGTCGGAACGGGCGGCGAGCCAGGCGATCAGGTTGGGGCGGGCGACGGGGGAGTAGGGATGGAGGAGGACAAATTCGGCGTTGTTGGCGGTGGGGAGCCGCATGATCAGGTGGTAGGATTCGACGGCTTGGGTGCTGTCGGCGTAGATTTCTTGGGGGATGGCCCATTGGTCTTCGCGGTTGTAGAAGACGCGGGGTTCGCGCATGTGGTAGGTGAGGAGGCGTTCGGATTGGGTGTTGAAGAGGTCGGTGGGGTAGCGGAGGTGCGATCGCAACTCCGACGGCATCTGCCCTAAGGATTGAAAAAGCTGCGGGAAGATTTTATTCCAGGTTTGGATAATCGGGTCGGTGGGGTCGGCAATGTAGAAGGTTACGTCGCCGTTGTAGGCATCTACCACGACTTTGACCGAGTTGCGAATGTAGTTGTAGGGGTTCTCGCCGGGATCGGAGTAGGGGTAGCGATCGCTCGTCGTATAGGCATCAATCATCCAGTACAAATAATTCCCCGTCCCCGCCTCGGTCGGCTGAGCATCAATATCAGCCACCACCAAATAAGGGTCACTGTCATAGCGCAGAAACGGTGCAATTTCCCGCAACCGCCGGGTAATCGTGCGCCGGAACAAAATCCGCGTCTGGGGCGTGAAATTTTCCGTAAACAACATCGGCCAATCCCGCAGATAGGCCGCAAACACCCAACGCCGCCAG
>CAZCWE010000025.1:8968-10135 GCA_964502285.1 uncultured Spirulina sp.
ATACTTCGCAAAGAGAAGGCGTTTCCACGGATTCCCAAAACTAATGCCCCCCGTGCCGTCGTAGGTGTTCAGCACATTATCTGCGCCGCTGGGAAAGTCGAACTCCTGCACCTTCGTTGAGGTGAGGATATGGGTGTGGGTCAGTTCGCCAAAATAAATCCGGGGCCGACCGAGGGGAATACTCCCCGGCACGAGGTCATCCGCGATTTGCAACTGCCCCGCATCGGCTTCCGTGCCAATGTCTTGGACATCGTAGGCCGGTAGCCCCCCTTCTCCGACCCGATTCACCGGCGAGAGGGTGAACCCGTAGCCGTGGGTATAGACCAAATGCTCGTTGACCCAGGTTTTGGTCACCCCTTCGACCTTGTCGTAGTCCAGTTCACGGGGGGCGATGATCATCTGTTGGGTTTGGGTTTCGATCGTGCCGTCGTCGAGATAGCGTTGGATCGTGTAGCGATCGATGTCGGCATCGTTGAAGCTGTAGTAAAGGCGGATTTCCTGGAGTTGGCGGTTGGCCTGGAGGAGGGGGCGAGTGTCCCAGAGGCGGATGTTGTCGATGGTGGGGGGGTTGGCGTTGATTTGTTCGAGGGTGAGGGTGTCTTGGGGGTCGAAGGTTTGGGCATCAATGTGATCGAGGCCGAAGGCGTTGCGGGTGGCGGCGATGCTGTGTTCGAGGTAGGGGGTTTCCCGTTCGAGTTCGTTGGGTTGGACGTTGAACCGTTGCATGCCGCTGCTGAGGGTCAGTCCCACGACGGAAGGGAGTAGGTAGAGGAGGAGGATCATCCGGCCGACGGTGAGCAGGCGACAGTCGCGGCGGGCGAGGTTGGTGCGGGCTTGCCAGATTAGGCCGATCCCAATTCCGCAGGCGATGCAGCCGAGACCGATTTCCCAGGGAAGTTGCAGATTCACATCGGTATAGCCTGCGCCATAGACTGCGCCGCGTGTGGAATAGACGCGCTGAAAACAGGTGACGGCGTGCTGAAGGGCGATCGCACCCATCATCACCCCACCCAAACAGTAGAGATGGCGCAATTGCGGCGGGGAAAAGCCCGGAAACCGCCCCTGGGAGAGGCTATCCCCCGACAGAAGATAGATCAGCAGACAGGCAATCAGGGTAAAGAGCACCAATCCGGCGAACCAGAGGGACACCAGTTCGATCACCGGCAG
>CAZCWE010000025.1:10145-17426 GCA_964502285.1 uncultured Spirulina sp.
AAGAGGTAAAAACCAATGTCGAGGTTGAAGAGGGGGTCGTGTTCATAAAACGGGGTGGCGGCTTGCCAGGTGAGGAGGCGTGCCCAATGGTTGGCGGCCAAATAGCCAAAGAGCACGACCAGAACCCAGCCGAGGAACCACACCATCCACTGCACCCGCACAATAATCCCCACCGCGATCGCTGCCACGAGCAGCCACAGCCCCGTTTGCTCCGGGGTGAGCAGGGCAATGAGCGATCGCCAACTCAAGGTCGGCGGCAGATCCGGCGTCAGGGTCGGCACCGATGACCCCAGCCAACCGTATTCCAGCGCCACTTGGCCATACTGCACCGTCAGCCAGCCCAAGAACACCGCCAAACTGACCGTAATCGGCAACAGCCAGCGCAGGGAGAGGGATTGGGCCTTGGGGGGAGGCGGCAGCGGGCAGAGGGGGCGGTTGGACCCCGGGGCGGGGTGGGGGTATTGGTGGCGATCGCACCAAGCCAGATTTTTAAAACAAAACAGCGCCGAAAGCCCACTCACCACCACCCAGAGCAGCACCTGCGTCTGCATCCGCGTCCAAAATGCCGCCGTATAGCCCACCTCTTCAAACCACAAAATTTGCGCCACCAGCGCAATAGCGCGATCGGCCAACACCAACCCCACCGCAATCAACCCAACGATCATTCCCCGTTTGCCCGCCATACTCCTTTGCCCTGATCCCGATAGAATGAATGAACCGATATCATCTACGATCTGTTATTCCACTTTAAATAGTCTCTAGAATTTTGACCTTCCCATGCACAGCCATTCTGAACCGCTTCCCAGTATTTCCGTCACCGATCTGGCTCAGCGTCTCGCCACTGGCGACGACACGCTCCAACTCATTGACGTGCGGGAAGCTGAAGAAATCGAAGTGGCGAGCCTGCCCAATTTTAAAGTTTTTCCCCTTAGCACCTTTGCACAATGGTCAGCGACCCTCCCTCAAACCCTTGATCCCCATGCGGAAACCTACGTCCTCTGTCACCACGGAATGCGCTCGGCGCAAATGTGCCAATGGTTACGGAGCCAAGGGTTTACAAATGTTACAAATATAAGAGGCGGTATTGATGCTTATGCCAGTCTTGTCGATCCGGCGATCGCTCGCTACTGATCCATGCTCCTCATCCGTAGCTTCACCCCATCATCAATTTTTTTTTAATATCCCAAGATTTTGACTATGCCAGTTCACGATCACCTGAGTGAGCGACAACAACATATCCTCTGGGCTACCATTCAGCGGTACGTTGCGACCGCCGAGCCGGTGGGGTCTAAAGCCCTGGCGGATGAGTACGACTTTCAAGTCAGTTCCGCCACGATTCGGAACACCATGGGCCGCCTCGAAAAGGTGGGCTTGCTCTATCAACCCCATACCTCCGCTGGGCGCATCCCCTCGGATTCCGGCTATCGGGTTTATGTGGATCAATTGATTACCCTGGATAATCTGCCGGGTCAGCACCTCCGCACCCTCTATCAGCAAAAACTAGACTGGCAAACCTATCACCTCGAACAGATTCTCCAACGCGCCGCGCAAATTCTCGCCACCCTCAGCGGCTACATTGCCCTGATCACCCTGCCCCAAAACACCGGCCAAACGATCCAGCATCTCCAGGTGTTGCCCATCAGCGACACCCAAGGAATGTTAATCATCGTCACCGATGCCTACCAAACCCAATCGGTGCTGCTGGATTTAGAAACGCTGCTGGGGCTAGACGCGATCGCTGACGATGACGATTGGGCGATCGCCGACGAACTGCAAATCCTCTCCAACTTCCTCAACCAAAAACTGCGCGGCCAAGCCCTCGCCACCCTCCAGCAGGTCAACTGGCAGGAACTCGGCGAAGAGTTTCGCCGCTATAGCTCCCTCGTGCAACAGGTGCTCACGGAAGTGCTGCAACGCTGTCAAACCCCGACGGTGATGCCGATCCTGATTCATGGTTTTGCCGAAGCCCTGCGCCAACCGGAATTTTCCGAAGTGCAGCAAATCCAAGCCCTCCTCCATCTCCTGGAAAAAGAACAAGAGCAACTCTTTCCCCTGATGTTCACCGCGCCAGCCCCCACTCCGCAACGGGTGACAGTGCGCATCGGCTCAGAAAACAGTCTCGAACCCCTCAACAGTTGCACCCTAATTTCCGCCCAATATGCCCATGGCACAACCCCCGTGGGCAGTGTGGGATTAATTGGCCCGACGCGGATGCTCTACGAAAATGCGATCGCCCTCGTCGAATCCACCGCCCAATACCTCACCGACTCCCTCACCAACGGCTTCGCCTAACCCTTGATGCTGGGTCGTTTTCACCATCCCCAGCGAGCATCGCCACGAAAAAAGCCCAGACAAGCTGGGCTCAGAGTCAACGGCAGCAATCAGACGGATTTGCTTCTTTGGTTAAGAGGCAAGTTGTTCTGATTCCTGTTGGAGCAGCGAGACGAGGGAATCATCGCCACGGTTTTGTGCCACCTGAATCCGTCGCTCTAAATCGTGTCTGATGTTGTGGAAATGCACATCAGAAAAGGGGTTTTTGGCCTTGGGCGCATTGGGTCGGGGAGACGATGGGCAAGAGCGGGCGATCGCTGCCAACTGTGCCTTGATTTTGACCTCAGTTTGAATCTCCGGACAATGTTGATACATCACACCGCGATAGCACAAATTAGACTTAGGCTCTAGCTTGGGAACGTGGCGCGGATAGCGTAAATGGTAGTTTTGACTGCGGTATTTACCCGTTAACTCACTCTCACTCACCTCCAAAGAAAGAGGATGAGAATTGTGCTGAATGCCGCGATAACAGAGATTCATTATGATTTAAATCCGTAGTTGCTAAAAAGGTTTTTTATGATGTGCTCACAGCACGAATACTCACCCCTGTTGCTTGGCGTGCTAGGGTTTGTAGTGAATGCCGCGATAGATTAACTCTTGACCGTTGTAAGCTTGATGGGGACGGCGGTCATACCGATGCACACGCCAGGGAGCGCCACGATATTGTCCGACAACTTCACCTTCTTGGACATCGACGGTTGTATGTTGAGGTTTGTAAATGACACCACGATAAGATAATTGCATTTCTTTTCCTCCGCAAACAATTCTGTATCTAATCTAACAATTCCCCTCCATTGACCGGCTCAATGTTACGAAAATTTGACACAGATGGGCCGCACCTCCAGCAGGATCTCGCCAACCCCACGGAGAATCTATCCCCCACCCCTCAACCGCTGACCCGGACTTGCTAGGCTAGATCCGTTTTCTACCGTTCAACTGGAACGCCATGACCTCATCTTTGTTTCACCTTGCGATCCCCATTAATGATCTTGACCAAGCTAAAACGTTTTATGTGGAGGGTCTCGGCTGCACCGTCGGGCGTGAGTCCCCCCAAGCGATGATCCTTAATTTCTGGGATCACCAAGTGGTCGCCCATGTCACCCATGATCCCCTCACCCCCCAAAAGGGGATCTATCCCCGCCATTTCGGCCTAATTTTCCCCGCTGAAGCCGATTGGGAAACCACCCTCGATCGCGCCAAAACCCACAATCTCCAGTTTCGCGAATCCGAAAAACGCCGCTTCCCCGGTAAGGTGACGGAACACCGCACGTTTTTCCTCGAAGACCCCTTCTACAATTTGCTGGAGTTTAAATACTATTGCCACCCGGAGGCGATTTTCGGCCAACAGGAGGGGGCGCAGGTGGGCGATCGCGCTTAGCGATCGCGAATTGCCTCTCGTTGCTCTCTTCATCCGCCAAGAACTCAAGTTCTTGGCTCATAACTCAAACCCGTTCAAACGGGTTCTGGAATTTTCGGTCGCAGTGGGCTTTAGCCTACTTTTGCTATGAGCCTGGGGTTTTAACCCCAGATCTCAACGTTAAACATCCGTCAGCGGGATGAAGAGTTTTTGTTTGGCGGCGTATTGCCAGGCGATGCCGTCGGGGTCTTTTTCGCGGCTCCAGTCGGAGAAGCTGCTGTCGGATTTGCGTTTGGTGAGGGTTCCGGAATGGACATCGAGGCGTTTGGCCAGTTCCGCTTGGATGAGGGCTTTTTGGGGGATGGGTTCGCTGGAGGTGAGTTCTTCCGGGGTGAGGGCTTCGGGATCGCTTGGGGGGATGCTGGTGTCAAAAATTGCGCCCAAGGCACTGGCGGTGAGGAAATAGTAGAGCGTGCCGCGCTCCGGGACGACTTTGCGCTGGGCTCCGTACTCATCGGCGCGGCGTTCGAGAAATTGTTGGGCGGTGTTGAGGGCCAGATCGCAACGGAGGGAAAGATCAACCGCTGTGAGGCAGCCTTTGTTTTCTTTGAGGAGGGCATTAAAGGCGGGGTTGATGCGATCGCCCAACATTTTCCATTGGTATTGTTGCCAGAACCGCAACGCAACACTGAGGGCAACAATGGCAAGCAGAATCGGCCAAGCCGAGTACAGGAAGACAACAAACAATGCAAACGGAATAATCAGGATCAAAATTCCGGTAGTGCCTCGATCGATTGCCTGTCCAGCCATGATTCTCATCTAGTGAAGGTGCAATAGAGGCAACAATGCCCCTTGCCCCTAGTTTACGCTGTCTTGAGCAGACTGGATAACTCTAATCGTTTAAACATGGTGGCTCTTGCTTGAATTGCAAGGGAGTCATCGAGTTTCTGCAACGTGACCTTGCGGTCATATTTTTGGAGCAGTGCCGTTTGGATCAACCAGTCGGCGAGGAAGGGATTTTTCGGCAAGAGGGGGCCGTGGGAATAGGTGGCGATCGCATGACGATGCAACGCCCCTTCAAACCCATCTTCGCCATTGTTGCCGTAGCCGATAATCACCTTACCGAGGGGTTCCGCGTCCCCCAAATACGTGCGCCCGCCGTGGTTTTCAAACCCCACCACGATCGGCGGCTCAGGCCATAGCGGTTCGAGGTCGGCAACTAAGCCAGGGGAGACCAATTCAAAGGCAACATTCCCAATACACCGAGGCGTATTGAGGCCGGGATGCTTCGTGACGAGATCGAGTAACCCCAAGCCGTCGATACGTTGGCCGATGCCGGGTTCATAATACTTGCCGAGGAGTTGCGGCGAGCCACAGGTGAAAACGCCAGGGATGCCATGGTCGAGTTGCGATCGCAACTTCGCGGCCTTTTCCCCTTGCAGGTCGCGCATGACAATTTCTTGCTGGCGATCCTGTGCCCCGCCCCCAACAATCACATCCACTTGATCGAACTGCTCTGGGGTCGCGTTTTGATCCAGACGGACAACGGCAACATCAATATTGCGCCATTGGCAGCGTTGTTGCAGACAAATCACATTGCCGCGATCGCCGTAGGTGCTCATCAAGGTGGGATAAAGCCAGCCAATCCGCAGTTCCATAGTTTACCCAATCCATTGTTTCAAAAAGTGTGCCACACCCCTTGCCGAAAACCAAGCACACCCCGGCGTTTGCGAGTCGGGCTGATTCTCTTGGGAGCAGCGGGGGACGCAGATCCCACCCTGGATGATCATGGTGCTCACACCGACGGAGTTGGGATCAAACCCCAAATTCACCTGCTACAGTGAAAGGATCACAATTGTACTCAAAACGTCTAACCTATCCTCTGCCCCTTGGACTATGACCGATCTCCCTAAACTCTTACTGGTCGATGATGAACCGGGCCTGCGCGAGGCCGTACAGATTTATCTTGAAGATGACGAAGAATTTGCTGTGACGGCGGTGGCGAGTGCGGCCGATGCCTGGGTGATGTTGGAAAAAGAGACCTTTGATTTGGTGATTTCCGACTTGATGATGCCCCAGGTGGATGGCTATCAGTTTTTGCAGCAATTGCGTGAGGATGACCGCTTTAAGCATTTGCCCGTGATTTTTTTGACGGCGCGGGGGATGACGAGCGATCGCATCCAAGGCTATCAAGCCGGATGTGATGCCTATTTACCCAAACCCTTCGAGCCGGATGAATTGTTGGCCATGGTGAAAAACCTCTTGGCGCGGCGAGCTGTTGCTGAAGAAAGCCAAGGGGACAGTGCGAAATTAGAAGCGATCGCCCGCGAACTTGCCAGCATCAAAGGGATGCTCGATCAACGCCCCGGCATTACCCAATCCACATCCCCGATCCACATCGACCTCACCCCCCGCGAGCAAAGTGTCCTCGACCTCGTTGCCCAAGGTTTAATGAACAAAGAAATCGCCAGCCATCTCGAAACCAGCGTCCGCAATGTGGAGAAATACGTCAGCCGCCTCTTTAGCAAAACCGGAACCAACAGCCGCACCGAATTAGTCCGCTACGCCCTCGAACATGGCTTAACCCAGTAACCGGCTCCCGACGCTGACCCCATCGGGGACAGCAGGGGCGGCCCTACGCCACTGAGTCCTAGGTCTTGATAATTCCCCGTTAAATCAAGGTTATAACGGGGGATTCTTGCTTCACTGGGTTTGCCTAGTTTTAAGTCGTCTCTGTCTTGAAACCTCGTCCAGACTCCCCTCTACAGGCATCTGTATAGAAAACCTACCCTGTTTAAGTTTTGTCCAACTTTCGCTTCATTTCCTCTAGTTCCGCTTCGATCGGATCGTGGGGCTGGCTGGATCTGGGGCGATTTATCTTGGGGAGTTTGCGGTTCCGCTGTCGGTTCTGCTCCTTTCGCTGTCGGTCTTGCCGCGATCGCTCAAGCTGTCGGCCTTCTTCAAACAGGTCAAATAGATAGTATATGTAAGCGGTGGAAATCACCACTATGGTCAAACCGAACCATGCGGGGGCATGATCGCTCAGGAATGAGACTCCTACGATGCCCCCCAATGTGGCGATCAAGAGGTCAGCAACACCGCCAAACCAGGATCGCCAATGGGGATTCCATTTCATGGGGCGATCACTCCATAGCTGGTGCAGTAGGGCCATCCCCCACAGAAATAAGGCGATCACCACCATGACCAGGGCGGTGCTGACTGGGGCCACCAGAAAGTTAAACCAGGTCAGTACACCAAACACTGAATCTAGAATTGTGGCGATTGTCCCGACGATCAAGGTCAATCCGAAAATGCCACCCAGGACAATGGCGGCGCGAATGAGCGATCGCGGATAGGGCAGCCAAGCAGGATATTTCATACATGCTCCTGAAAATACCCCCTAAGTTTCCCATAAGAGTGGGGGCAAGGATGCTAGGGGGCAAGATCGAAGGGTGGCAACAAGTGGCTGGCTTGTTACCCAAACACCGCCCCCCAGCAGAGGATGAAACCTTTGCCCCATCAGACACCGAACTCTTTTAAAATCGGGATGACTGGATTCGAACCAGCGGCCCCTTCGTCCCGAACGAAGTGCG
>CAZCWE010000026.1:0-2265 GCA_964502285.1 uncultured Spirulina sp.
TTCAGGGCTGATGTATTGTTTAATCTCCACCGCCAACACTTCAGCCGGGTCCATTTGTTTGTTGAGAAATTCCACCACGCGCTGCATCGCCGGGGGAACATGATCCGCCACAAACACCAGCCGAATTTTACCCGCCTGTAAATTCGTTTTCACCTGTTGCCAAAACTTTTCTTCGTCGGCGTTTTCCCCCAGGAAGTCTTCAAAAACCTGCTCAGGGTCACGGTTTTGGCGGCGGCAATTGCCTTCAAATTGATCCAGAATCGACTCAACGGGCCAATAGGCGACAGCATTGGCGGCATAGTCGAGCATTTGCCCGATGATTTCGCGGCGGGGGCGGCGTTCGCCTTCGTGCTGCACTTCGACCAAAGTGGGAATGGCTTGATGATCCAAAAACAGATGATTCAGCGACCACCGCTCAACCCCCATGTCATCGGTGGGAATGTTGCCGGTGCGCTTAATCAATAACCATTGCGCACTAGAGTGATGGTCAGCCCGCTCGACACCGAGTAGGTTGGGGTATTGCTCCAAGAGTTCTTGGAGCAACGCTTCTGAATCGTAGGGTTTTTCTTCCATGGCAACCAATTGGTTGTCTCCTTGAATGAGATAGATCCCGCCGCTCATGGTGTTTGTCCGTAATAGCTAAAAGATGTCGGTCTGAAAACGTGCATCCGGGGAATTTGACGCGATTCCGAGGGATGCAAGGGGGCTGAAATCGGGTGTATCCGACTGGAAACTGCCACGTTGGGGCCTATTCTATCGGCTCCATGTGCCAGTAAACACTTTTTCGGCGGGCCCGGTCATGTAGATATGGAGATTTTCGGGATGCCATTGGATGTGGAGGTTGCCGCCGGGTAGTTCGACGGTGGCGGCGCGATCGCATTTCTCGTTCAACACCCCCGCCACGACCGACGCACAGGCTCCCGTGCCACAGGCCAGGGTAATCCCGGCTCCCCGTTCCCAAACCCGCATTTTGAGATAATCCGGTGCAACGACTTCGATAAATTCGGTGTTAGTGCGTTGGGGGAAGACGGGGTGATGTTCAAATTGGGGGCCGATGTCGCTGAGGGAAATCGCGGCCACATCATCCACGAAGGTGATGCAGTGGGGGTTGCCCATGCTGACGCAGGTAACCGACCAATCTTGCCCGGCGACGGTGAGGGGTTGGGCGATCGCTTTGCCGTCCGGCTCACCTAACTGGGTGGGAATCTCCGCCGCGAGGAGACGGGGCATCCCCATGTCCACCGTCACTTGGCCATCGGCTTTTAATTCTGGGCAAATTAACCCGGCCAAGGTGTGAATCCGGTAGGTTTTCGTCGCGTCGGGGGCGAGACCTTCGAGGTCGGCGATGAAGCGGGCGAGGCAGCGAATGCCGTTGCCACACATTTCCGGCTCGGAACCGTCGGAGTTTAAGATCCGCATCGTGTAGTCGGTGTCATCGTGACCCGGCAGGACGAAAATCACCCCATCGGCTCCAATGCCAAAATGGCGATCGCACAATGCGATCGCCTGATTGGGGGTCATTGTTAAGGTTGGACTGTGGCGATGGTCAATTAAGATAAAATCATTGCCAAGACCATGATATTTTGTAAACTCGATTGCCATAGGAATCCTTCAAAATATTTCCGGGCTAGCCCTTAGATTAATGTAATTATGGCTGAATTTGAAACTGGGTTTCCCAGCGTTCGTCAACTCCAACAATGGACGGCTGACAAGCAGACAATTGAAGTCAAGGTGGTGACAGGGGATACGATCACCGGATCGATTCTCTGGCAGGATGTGCATTGCCTCTGTCTGACGGAACCCAGCGGGCAGCAGACGGTGATTTGGCGGCAAGCGATCGCCTATCACAGAGCCCTCGCCGCATCGTAACGTTAGCTGAACATTAGCCAACGTTAACAGCCCAGCGACTGTTTTTTGAGCCGATAGCCTCATGCGTCCTGAGTAACGAAGTCCATAGAGTCCCGTATTGATATCTGCATTCCACCATGCTAAATTCCCGTCTTTCGTTTACTGCCCTCACCACCAGCCTGTGGACAAGTTTGCTCGCTTGGGCTGTCCCTGCCTTCGCCCTAGAGGTGCAAGTCACCCCAGCCCAGCCCCGACTCGGAGAAACCATTTCAATCCTGATGGAAGTGGATAACCCAGGCCAATCTCCCCAAGTCACCGTTGGCGGCACAGTATTACCCGCCTTTCCCATTGGCGGCGATCGCTACCGAGCCTTCCTCCCCACCTCCCCCCTCGACAGCCCCGGACGACGCCCCCTGC
>CAZCWE010000026.1:2275-9703 GCA_964502285.1 uncultured Spirulina sp.
GACGGCGAAACCCGCAACATCGCCATCCAACTGCAAAACCGCTCCTTCCCCACCCAACGCATTTGGCTGCGGGGCGGCGGCAACGGAGCCACCCAATACGAACTCGATCGCGTCGCCGCCTTTAAAGCGATCGTCTCCCCCGAACGACATTGGAACGCCAGGACACCCTTCACCCGCCCCACCCGCGGCCGCGTCTCCACCATCTTCGGCGTGCGTCGCTACTACAACGGCGAATTTGCCCAAGACTACTACCATCGCGGCGTAGACTATGCCGCTAGCACCGGCACTCCCGTCGTTGCGCCGGCCGCTGGCCACATTCGCCTCGTCGATCGCGAAGCCAATGGTTTCCGGATTCACGGCAATACCGTCGGCATTGATCATGGTCAAGGGGTGCTCAGCATCATGATCCACCTCAACAGCATTAGCGTCCGCGAAGGAGACTTTGTCCAAGCCGGCCAAACCATTGGCACCGTCGGCAGCACCGGAGCCTCCACCGGCCCCCATCTCCATTGGGGACTCTATGTCAATGGAATCGCTGTTGATCCCGTTCCGTGGCGATATGACGGGTTAGAGTAGAGAGACTCAATTAACTATCCCGTGACTGTCTTCACAACCCCCTGAGTTTTGTCCATTTTTTACGACAAGTTTGGGAAAATCGAACAAGCCCCCAACGCGCCAGCAATAGCAGCACAGATTAATCTCATGAGCATAGAACGAATTGTCGAACAAGCCCTATCCGATGGCTATCTGACTCCGACCATGGAGGCAGAGGTGGGTCGTATTTGCGATACGGCTTCTGAGTTGTCCATTGAAGAGTACATGGCTCTTGATCGGCTGATGGGCGCATTGTTGACGGGTGAAGTGGTCGCAGTTCCCCGCAAACAGTTCATCAATGTGATGGAAGAATTAGTGTTGAGTGAATCGATTAGCCGAGTTGCGGAACTCGATGCCAGTATTGACCCGCCTTTGGATGTGGGGGATATCGCCGCCTACGCCCTCAATCGTTTACCACCCCTCTACGCCACTACGGAAGAAGGGGCCACCTATCAACGGCGGAAAGCGAAAGAAGAACTCCACGGCTTGATTCGGGAGCAGATCAACGAAGCGATTTCCCAAAATCTCCAGGTCCCTGATCCCAATCCCGATCGCCAAGCCTTCAAAAATGGGGATGTGTTGCAGCAGGTGACCAGTTTGCTCCAGTCCCATGCCCGTCAATACGAATCGAGTTCATCGGGCTAAACAGCCAATCTCGTTAATTTCCCGTAATCCATACTCCGGGGTGATTCAGTCGTTTGGCGGAACTTTGGGCCTGATTCGGGGGAACATTCCTGAATCCGGTGGGTCTATGAGGAGGGAAGGGTAAGATGTTACTTCTCCCCAAGATCCATGAGTCAATCCATTTCTGCAACATGGTCAGCCCCTGAGGCTTATTCATCCTCAGCATCGGTGTCGCTTAATAAACTTCCTAACTATGATCTGATTACGCTGTGTCAGCGTGGATCGAAGCCGGATCGGGCAGCTTTTTCGGAGTTGCTGCGCCGCTACCAACCCCATGTGGAACGGATTTTGTATCATTTGGCTCCGGACTGGCAAGACCGGGCGGATTTGGTGCAAGAGGTGTGGATTCGGGTTTACCGCAATATTGGTCGTTTGAAGGAGCCGAGCAAGTTTAAAGGCTGGCTGGGTCGGATTGCGACCAACCTGTTCTACGATGAGTTACGCAAGCGGAAGCGCAATGCGCCGCCGTTGTCTCTCGATGCCCCGCGCCGTTTTGATGATGGGGAAATGAACTGGGAAATTGCCTGTGATGCCCCCCAACCGGATGACCAGTTGGCGACACGGGAGTTTTACGAGAAGCTCCAGGTGGCGATCGCAGACCTGCCCGATGCGTTTCGGACGACAATTGTGCTCCGGGAAATCCAAGGCTTACCCTACGAAGAAATCGCAGAAATGACGGGGGTTTCCCTCGGCACTGTGAAATCTCGCATCGCTCGGGCGCGTTTGAAGCTGCAAGACGAACTCACACCGTATCTCACGGATGATTAAGCGTTTTTGCTCGTGTTTCTAGCGATCACGAGTTAATCGGGATAAAATGTACACCAATCTATCAGGGATTTGTCAAGCCATTAAGGGGTGAACTGTCATGACAAACAACAACGATCGACCTGCTGCCAACTACCACTCTTCTTTACCACCTGATTCCTCTGATTTCGAGTCCCCCATGGATATTCACCAACGCGATCGTTTTGAACTCCTCAGTGCTTACCTTGATGGTGAGGTCTCCGCAACTGAGCGTCAGGAAGTGCAAACCTGGCTTGCGGATGACCCGGCGGCCCAACACCTCCACCGTCGCCTCCAAAAACTCCGCTACGGGTTGCAAACCCTGCCCATTCCTGAACCGCAACAATCCACTGATGATCTGTTAGCCGGTATCTTCGAGGCCGAAGATCATCGTCAGGTTTGGTCACGCTGGGCTTGGGGGGGAGGTGCGATCGCTGCCGCCGCCGTCGGTGCATTGTCCCTCTTCTTTTCCGGCTCCCCCCTATCACCCCGTTTAGCCCATAACGACCCAAGCAATCTCGATGCGTCCCCCTCAAGCTTAATGATTGCGGTGAATCAACCGGTGGTGGAAATTCCCACGATTCCCTCCACGAGTCAAGGTCTGAGCATTTCCATTGATCGCCCGGTGGTGGACATTCCCATGCCGTAGGGCTTGCCTAATTTCCGTTAAAATACCCCTGAGACAGGACGAGAGCTAGCTCTCGTCCTGTTTTTTATGCGATCAGACTGATTCCTTTAGATAGCCCTGTGCAAAATCGTGAGGACATTCCCAACGGCTGAAATCGGCTGCTTTATCCTGTTGCTATAGTTCGACGGGCCAGATGGCGAGTTGACTTGCGCCGCTGCCGGTGACGACGAATTGATCATCGGGGCTAATGGCAAAATCGTTGATGTGGTGGGGGTAACCGGTGAGGGTGGCGATCGCATCCCCCGTTTTTAAATTCCAGAGGCGAATCGTTTGATCCGCGCTGGCACTGACGATCCATTGGCCGTCTTGGCTGATTTTGACCCGATTCACAAAACTGCGATGCCCCGTGAGGGTGTGGCGCAAGGTTCCATCGGTCATGTCCCACACTTGCACAGTGTGGTCAGCACTGGCACTCACCAACCACCGCCCATCGGGGCTGACCGCCAGATCATTCACAAAACCCTGATGGCCGTTGAGCACATTGAGCACCTGCCCCGTGTTCACATCCCAAAGGCGAATCGTGTAGTCCGCGCCCCCACTGGCAAGCCACTGCCCATCGGGGCTCACCACCAAACAGTTAATAAACCCCGTGTGACCCGCCAAGGTATGGCGCAGCTTGCCCGTGGCTAAATCCCAGACCTTGAGCGTGTGGTCGGCACTGCCACTCACCAGCGTCCGCCCGTCGCTACTGAGGGCGAGGGCGTTAATAAACCCTTGATGTCC
Source organism: uncultured Spirulina sp. (assembly GCA_964502285.1). Lineage (GTDB taxonomy): Bacteria > Cyanobacteriota > Cyanobacteriia > Cyanobacteriales > Spirulinaceae > Spirulina. The sequence continues at coordinate 5,748 of CAZCWE010000026.1, forward strand.
CGTTAAGGTTTGGGGGGGTGTGTCCCGTTGCCAATCCCAGATCCGAATTGTTCGATCAGCGCCGGTACTGACCAGGGTTTCGCCGTCGTCACTGAGCACGAGGGTATCGACGAAGTTGGTGTGGCCTGTCAGGGTGCGGATCAATTGCCCGGTGTTGATCTGCCAGACTTTGATCGTTTTGTCGGCACTGCCGCTGATTAAAAATTGCCCGTCGGGACTGAGGGCGATCGCATTCACAAAACTGTCATGGCCGGTTAAGGTACGCAAGATCGCCCCCGTGGCCAAGTCCCACACCTTAATCGTTTTATCCGCGCTCCCCGTGATCACCGTTTGGCTATCGGGGCTAATCGTGACGCTGTTGATAAAACTTTGATGGCCCGTAAAACCGCTGGAGAGGGTTTGGGTAATCGTTGGCAACTGGACAAATTGATAGACCTGCCAACTGCCATAACCACCCAACAAAAGCGCGATCGCAATCCCCAACCCCAGCGGCCAAGACCGTCGCTCCGGAGACTCTTGGGGCACAGTGGGGCTTTCCGGGGACACTTGCAGCGCCGTTTCCGGCAGGCGGGTGAGGTCGAGGGCGGCGATCGGGAGAGCAGGCTCAGCGAGGGTGGGGGCGGGGTGGGTGAGCGATCGCTTCAACTGCGCAATCCGGTGCAAAATGGCCTGAGTATCCGAGGGACGATCCGCCGCCCGATGGGCCATCAATTCATCGATAAACGCCATGAAGGCCGGCGAGAGATCCGGCGCGTACTGTCGCCAGCGAAATTCATTCGCCAACGGATCGTAAATATCGCAATCTTCTAACCTCTTCCCCGTCAGCAAATAGACAAACGTCCGCCCCAAGGCAAAAAAGTCCGATTGAGGAACGGCGTGGCCCTGTTGCTGCTCTGGGGGCGTGTAGCCCGCCGAACTGACCCGCGTAATATTGCCAGAGTGACCCGATTTCGCAAGGTAGGTATAGGTCATTTCTCGCGCTGTGCCGAAGTCAATCAACACCAACTGACCCGTCGATCGCATCATGATATTGTGCAGTTTAATATCACGATGAAAATAGTTTTTTTGATGAACTAAATGCAGAATCGTCGCGAGTTGTTCGAGCCAATCGAGAGCCTGACGTTCATTGATCAATAAATTTCCCTGTTGGTGCATCCACTGGCTTAAATTGGGCCCGTCAATTTTTTCCATCACAAAGCAATGGAGCGGATAGGCACTGTCACGGGGTAAATATTCAAAATACCCATGGTCATCAATGCGAGGAATGCCAGGGTGTTGGAGTTGACTCAGAACGAGGGCTTCTTGTTTAAACAGACTGACAATTTTCTCGCTGATGTTATGTTCAGCTTTGAGAACTTTGAGAATCTTAACCGTTGTGCCGTCCCACACTTCAAAAATCTTCGCAAAACCGCTGTGGTCGCTCAATAAACTCCGAACACGGTAGCGATCGCACAGGATTAAATCCGAGCCACAATGGCAGCAGGTGACGTTCTCAGCATTGTGGGGATCGTCAGGATGGGGACAATGGGGATTGAGGCAGTAGCTCATGGGTTAGCTACACACAGAGGACATCACAACATTCACCGCAACCGATCAACAGCATCACAATCCTAGTCAAGTTTATTTTAAAGGACAGTATTTTTCGATGGGAAAAATGATATTGGCGTCTTGCAATCCCAGAGAAAATAGAGCTTAACCATCCGACCACATATCTGAATGGAGGGTGACATCCCGCTCAAATTCGAGGTCTTCAAAGTCATCAAAGGCTTGGGGGGCAGGGTCGGAACTGGGCGAGGGCGCGATCGCTGGCATCACCTCAATATCAACTGTGATTTTCACCCGTGCATTTTTCCAGCCCGGCGTATCGGTTTGCAGCAGTTCACAGGCAATTCCTTGGGTAAACCATTGGGCAAAATCCTCTTTATTTCCCTGCGGACTCACTGCTTTTGCGTCAATAGCAACTCCCGCACTCTTGAGCAACGCCATAAGTCCGTAGCCAACATCATGACCAAAGCAGTCTTGCACCGCTTGACGAAACTTTCCCACCTTAAACGTGTCGTCACCAAACGCAATAACATCGTCATCATGGCAAGAAATACCAGATTGCTGATTCTCCATAGACCTTTTTCTTGATTATTCTGTTCCGATCCTACAACCCACGGCCCCAGACGGAATAGTCTCAAGACTAGAGGAGGCCTTGCCGGGGGTCAGAGCGATCATTTATAAAGTTGGCCTAAGTTGCGATCGATTCCCCTGAATCCCCCTTAAAAAAGGGGACTTTGAACGGCTCCCCTCTTAAGTAAAGGGGGGCTGGGGGGATTGGCGAGAGTGTGAAAACTTGAGTCGCGGTTCGTGTTGTATACGCTAGGCAAATGAACCCCCTTGCGTCAGTCCGGTGTCACTGACAATCACCAAATAGGTAGAGAGATGGGCAAAATAGAGATAGAGCACAGGGCAATGGTGTTTGGCCAAGTTAGAAAATGTTGGGTCTGGTTTCTCAGCCTCAGACGTTTGCAACGGGTTGACCGCTGCTGCTCAGACCATCGTACTGCACGCACGGCAGGGGAGATCACATCATGATAAGACGCACAATTTTTGGAAGCCTTGTTGGGGGATTGATCATCGGGGGGGTGGTGTTGCCGACTGTTGCGCCCCTCGTCCCGATCGCACCCTCAGCTACGGCGGCCTGGGCAGAGGATGAGAGTGGCAGTGAATTCCCTGGCCAACGGGTGGGGGGTGGCACGAGGGGCGGTTGTGTACGGGGGGCGCGGCCCTTGATTGCCTTAAACCCGGTGACGAATTTGGGGGTCACAGCGGCCACCGTCCCGATGCTGTATTTTGTCGTGCCGAATCTAGGCGCAGAGCATCAGGTGGAGTTGTTGGTGTTGGATGAGGAGGAGCAGGTTTTATATGAAACGAGGCAATGGGTCACGACGGCCGAAACCTTGGTGGGAATTGAGATTCCGGCGGAGGTCTTGGCACTGGAGCAGCCCTATCATTGGTATTTTGCGGTGCTGTGTGATGAACGCGATCCGTCTCAAGATTTGATCGTGGAGGGATGGCTGCAACGGGTGGAAGGGTCGCATGACCTGGCTGAGCTTCAGGAGCAGACGATTCCAGCCCAATTGGCGGCGGCGGCGACGGCTCAGGAGCTGACCCACTGGAGTGATGCGATCGCTATTCTCGCGGCCCTCTATCAAACCTATCCGGATCATCCACAGGTACAAGCGCAATGGAACCAATTGCTCACGGAGTTAGGTCTTGAGGCTCTGAGTGCGTTGCTAGAAATCTAGACGTTAGACCCTTTTTTAAGGTCATGACCCGATTAGACTTGTTGTTTTCACGCCTACCCAGCCTATGCCGCCGTTGTTGAAGTTGTTGTTTGATTTTGGGGCAAACCTGAGCGACTCCCTGCGGCAGCGGCTCAAGCTCACGGGTATTCTCGTGGGTGGGGGTTGGACAGGGTTGCCGGTGTGGCCTCGGATAGTGGGGGTGGCGAGTCGTTCGGTGTTGATGGCCAGTGTGGTGATCACGGTGGGCTATCAGGGGTTGCAGCATTGGAGTCTGCTGGAACCGTTGGAACTGGCGATCTTTGATCGGCTTGTCCAGGCTGAACCGGATGCCCCGTTAGATGCACGTCTGTTGATTGTCACGATTACGGAGGCGGATCTACAACGTTACGGCTGGCCCCTGAAGGATCAAGCGTTAGCCGCAGCCCTGGGCCGCCTCCAACGCCATGACCCCACGGTGATCGGTTTGGATCTGTATCGTGATTTGCCGAACCCTCCGGGGACGGCGGCCCTGACGGCGCAACTACAAGCCCCCAACCTGATCGCGATTACGGATAATGGCAATGGCATTCCGGCTCCGGCGGCGGTTCCCCCGGAGCAGGTGGGGTTTAATGATCTGGTGTTAGACCCTGATGGGGTGGTGCGTCGCGGTTTGCTGTTTGTGGC
>CAZCWE010000026.1:9713-10180 GCA_964502285.1 uncultured Spirulina sp.
TTATTCTTTTGCGCTGCGGCTCGGTTTGGCTGCGATCGCGCCCCCGCCGCTCCAAGTCACTCCCGATGCACTCCAGATCAACGACGTGCGCTTACCGCGCCTGAGCCGCACGAGCGGCGGCTATCAGCAGATCGATCATCGCGGCTACCAAATCCTCCTCGACTATGCTCGCCGCGATGCCATTGCCCCAACGATCTCCCTCACCACCCTCCTCACGACTGACGTTGCTCCCCACTTGATCCGTGACAAGATTGTCCTGATCGGCTCGGTGGCTCCCAGCTTAAAAGATGCCCGGTTTACGCCCTATGGCTCCGGCTCCGGGAAGGTGCAGATGTCGGGGGTGATGATCCATGGGCAGATGGTGCGGCAGGTGTTGGATTTGGTGGCGGGGCGGGTCAACCTAGGGCGGGGGAGTTCGCCGCTGGGGGAGTGGATCGGGTTGTGGGGCTGGGTGGTGCTTGGCGGCG
>CAZCWE010000026.1:10190-14477 GCA_964502285.1 uncultured Spirulina sp.
CTGCGCTTGATCTGGACAATGGCGCGCAACTGCCACTTGACCCATCCCTCGCGCCCCCGCACGCGCTGGTCCATGGCCCGGCCCAGCACACGATGCAGCAGCCAGGCCACCAGCGCGACGCCGATCAGGATCAGCACCTGGTTCTGGCGCCATCCGGTGATGTTGGCGGGGGTGGGCAGTGTTGGCACGGGGTTGATCGTGGTGGTGGGTTGGGTCTGCTGGGGGCAAGGGCTGTGGATTCCCATCGCCGAGCCGATCGCCGGCTTTTGGACGGCGTTGATCGTCGCCATGGCGCACCGTCTGTTTTACACCACCACCCATGACCCGGTGACTGGCCTGCTGAATGAAGCGGCGTTGCTACAGCATATAGAAGCCCGTTTGCACAAAGCCCGCCCGCTGGGGGTGCTGTTCATGGCGCTGGATCATTGGCTGCTGATCAGCCGTAGCCTTGATACTCACCCTAGCAATCGCCTCCTGCAAACCATCGAGCGCACCCTCCGCACCCATCTCCCGGCAACGGCCCAGATTGCCCGGATGAGCGAGGGGAATTTTGCGATCGCCCTGCCCCTGGCCGATCCTGCCGCCCTCACGGCGATCGCCGCCACCATCCAAGCTCAACTCCCCGACTCCCTCTCCACCAGCATTGGCATCACCGTCCCCCACGCACAGCACACCCACCGTCCCGCCAATCTCCTCCGCGATGCCCACACCGCCATGTATCGCGCCCAGGGGAAGGGCAGTAACAGCTATGCGGTGTTTAGTGCCGGGATGCAGGCGGAAACGGTGCAGCGGTTTAACCTCGAAGCCGATTTACGACGGGCGATCGCCGCTGAGGAATTCACCCTCTACTATCAGCCGATTGTGGATCTTGTCACTGAACGGATCGTGGGTTTTGAAGCCTTGGTGCGGTGGATTCATCCCCAACGGGGTTTTATTTCACCGGGGGCGTTCATTCCCTTCGCGGAGGAAATGGGGTTAATTGTGCCGTTGGGAGACTGGATTTGTCAGACGGCGATCGCGCAGATCCAGCAATGGACGCGCACCTTTCCCCAGGCTGGGCTGGTGATGAGCATTAACCTTTCAAGTCGGCAGTTTGATCAAGGGGATCTAGTGGAACGCCTCGCGGCTTGGCTCATGGCGGCTGACCTGCCGGGCCATTGTCTCAAGTTGGAAATCACCGAGAGTATGGTGATGGGGAATGTGGACTTGGCAATTGGTTTGATGCTGCAATTCAAGGCCTTGGGCTGTCGGATCAGTTTGGACGACTTCGGCACGGGCTATTCATCCCTGAGCCAGTTGCGGCGTTTTCCCCTCGATACCCTCAAGGTGGATCAATCCTTTGTGCGCCACATGGCCGACAGTGCCGAAGACTATGCGATCGCGCGGATGATCATCGACCTGGGGCAAACCTTGGGGATGGATATCATCGCCGAGGGCATTGAAACCCCAGAGGACGCAGCGCGGCTGCGATCGCTCGGCTGTAACTTCGGTCAGGGCTACCTTTGGTCGAAACCCGTCCCCGCCGATGCTGCGACCGAACTCCTTCAGCAGCAAGCCACGGCATCCACCCCCCAACGCTGATCCTACGGCTGATATACAAACCCATCTCAAGAGCCTACACCATCCTTCAATCCCCCCTAGCCCCCCTTTTCAAGGGTGGGAACTCGATCAAAGTCCCCCTTGAAAAGGGGAATTTAGGAGGATAAAACCGAAGCTAGTCCAACACTTGAACGTTATGTATAAGTAGTAGCAAAGCTAATCCAGGGTTGTTAATTCATCGCCCCTTGGTCGTAGTGAATGCGGATGCCGCCCCATTGGAGTTTTTCCCGGAGGGTCTGGTAAAAGGATTGATCGCTGCGCAGGATGAGAAAGGTGGCTTGACAGGCGGCCATGCTGATATTCACCCGCTGCCCAGGCCAGATTTGCGAGGCCAGCACTCCATCCGTCCAGAGCTTGGTATGGAGTTCCACATCGCCCAAGGGCCAGACATTAATCACCGAACCGGGGGGCATCACAATCGGGCGAGTGGAAAGGCTGAGGGGGCAAATGGGCGTGATTGCGATCGCATCCATGCCCGAATGCACAATCGGGCCATTGGCCGAAGCGTTGTAACAGGTTGATCCCGTCGGCGTGGCCACGATCAACCCATCGCCGTGGTATTGATCGACAACTTCCCCATCCACTTCCATCTCCAAAATTGAGGTGGGCATCCGATCCACGCTTGCCGGTTTAATACAAATCTCATTGAGACAGAGAAACGGCTCACTCACCACCGTCGGCACGACGCGATCGCCTTCGAGTAACGAAGCCTGCAACATCATCCGCCGCTGCACCGCATAACGATCCTCAATTAACCGCGCCCACACCTGTTCCGTCTCCCGAAAACACTCAAACGGCTCCGTTAAAAACCCCAAATGTCCCCCCACATTCACCGCCAAAATCGGCGTTCCCACCGGGGCCAAATGTCGCGCTGCGGCCAAGGTCGTTCCATCCCCGCCTAAGACCACCCCTAGATCAATGTGATGATTAATCGACGACAAAAACACCGGATAGGGATTGTCCTTTGGGCCACTGGGCCCAACAAGTACCTGCGCCCCCAAGGCTTCGAGCTGCCGCGCACAGGTTTCTGCCCATTTTTTACTGAGGGGATGACCCGCTTTATAGATGATGATGACGTGCTTCAGTTGCATCAGAACAGAGGAAAAAGGGCAGAAGGTTCAAGAAGACAGTTTGAGGGTTTGGATGCTTTTTTGAAAGTTGGGCAGTCGTTGCTCAAATTCAGTGGCAGTGGTGGCATAGGTAATGATCCAAAATTGGTTTTCGGCCTGCACTAAATAAAATAATTGCTTCACGGGCACATCATTATCAGCAACAATGGTTCCGACAATCTGTCCGGCTGGATACGGCCCAACAGTGAGCAGGGCTTGAGCTTCGATGGTGTAGGCTTGGGAGAGTTGCTGACCTGCGGCTTGAACATACTGTTCCATAGATACTTCGGCCGGGACGCGCTCCACCGCCACCGTAACATTGGTTAAAAATTCCGATGCTTTGCTGTTGCGATCAAAGGCCAGCAGCGCAATACTTTCAGGATTGGCTTGGATGCTGGCAAAGCGGCGGGCGTAGCTGGGGTTAATGGCGTTGAGTTTTTGCTGGAGTTGGGCAAAGTCTTGGCTGGGGTTGCCGCCGTCGTAGTTCGGGGGGAGTGAGAGGGTGACACCGTTGCCGTTGAGGGTGATCCAGGGGCGATCGTCGTCAGCGTCAGGGCTGGGGGTCGGGCTGGAGGTTGGGCTGGATCTGGCTTGGGGGCTGGGGAGCGGGCGGCGGGTTGTGTCCGGATCGCGGCTGATAATGGGGGCTTCGCCGTTGGGAAATGGGGGCGGCTCGGTGTCGGCGGCGGTGTCGGCGGCGGTGTCGGCGGCGGAGCGACAACTCACCCCCAGGACGAGGATGCTGAGGAAAAGCCAATGCCAGCGCAGGAAAACCATAGGGTGTGATCGCAAGGGGGGACAGGGGAAATTCTCCGCTTGTGATTCTAGCGAGATTTGCCCATGATCGTGGCGCGATCGCTCCCCTCGCCTGATCAAAAACCGTGGCGCGATCGCACCACGGTTACGGTGAGGATATCCCCTCAAGTTAAGGCCCGTCCTAGGCTACAGAGCTGCGCCACATTCCGGACAGAAGCGATTCGTGCTGACATTTTTCGCACCACAGGTACCACAGTGAATGATACCGACGGCTTGATCGATGCTGTCTTTTTGGGGCAAACCCAACATTTGCGAGTTGGATTGGCCCGGGGCAATCATCGGGTAGCAGTTTTCGTCTTTTTTCACATGGGCATCGAGGAGGACGGGGCCATCGTAGGCGAGCATTTCGGCGATCGCATCTTTCAATTCACTGCGATCGTGAATCCGCATCCCCTTCACCCCATAGGCTTCCGCTAACTTGACAAAGTCGGGTGTTCCCTGCTGCATATTAGAAGCCGAATAGCGTTCGCCGTAGAAGGTTTCCTGCCATTGCCGCACCATGCCCTGCCAGCCGTTGTTAATAATCACCGTCTTCGCCGCGATGTCGTACTGGGCGAGGGTTCCCAACTCCTGAAGGTTCATTTGGAAACTGGCATCACCACTGATGCAGATCACCTGCTCATCGGGGAGGGCCACTTTCACCCCCATGGCGGCGGGCATCCCAAAGCCCATCGTCCCCAAGCCCGCGCTGGAAATCCAGCGCCGGGGGCCGTAGTTGATGAACTGTGCCGCCCACATTTGGTGTTGGCCCACGTCGGTGGTG
>CAZCWE010000026.1:14487-17414 GCA_964502285.1 uncultured Spirulina sp.
CTTGCGCGGCTCGGTGGTGAAGTAGGCGTAGGGGGCTTGTTGACCCAATTCCACGATCACCTCTTGGGGGGAAAGGCTGTGGGGGTGGTGGGGGACAACGAGGGGGTAATCGGTGCGCCAGCGGTCGATGCGATCGCGCCACAACATCGTTTGCTCACTGTCGGGCTTGATCGCCAACTCCGCCACCCGGTTGATGATCTGTTGCAGCACCACCTTCACATCCCCCACGATCGGCACATCGGGGGCTTTATTCTTGCCCACCTCTGCCGGGTCAATGTCGATGTGAATCACCTTCGCTTCTGAGGCAAAGGTCTCGAGGCGGCCCGCGACGCGATCGTCAAACCGCGCCCCCACCGCAATCAGCAAATCACATTCACTCACCGCAAAGTTCGCGTAGGCCGTGCCGTGCATCCCCAACATTCCCACCGAAAGATGATGGTTTTCATCAAAGGCCCCCATCCCCATCAGGGTTGTGGTGACGGGCATTTGGAATTGCTCGGCTAACTGTTTCAGTTCCACATGGGCCCCTGCGACGATCGCCCCACCGCCCACATAGAGCAGCGGCCGTTTCGCGTCTTGGATCAGTTGGATGGCGGCATTAATTTGGCGGGGATTGCCCTTCACCGTGGGGCGATACCCCGGCAGGCGAATCGAGGCCGGTTCGACGGGAATATAGTCAAACTCCTCAAGGCCCACATCTTTGGGAATATCCACCAACACCGGCCCCGGCCGTCCGGTGCGGGCAATGTGAAACGCTTCGGCGATGATCCGCCCCATATCTTCAGCGTGACGCACCACGTAGGAATTTTTCACAATCGGCAGGGTGATCCCCCAAATATCCGTTTCCTGGAAGGCATCGGTGCCGATCGCACTGCGGGGCACTTGGCCGGTGATCGCCACGAGGGGAATCGAATCCAGGTGGGCGGTGGCGATGCCGGTGACGAGGTTCGTTGCTCCGGGGCCGGAGGTGGCAAAGCAGACCCCCACTTGGCCGGTGGCGCGGGCATAGCCATCGGCGGCATGGGAGGCCCCTTGTTCGTGGCGCACGAGAATATGCTGAATGTCGCCGCGCTCTTCGGCGCGATAGATTTCGTCGTAGATCGGGAGAATCGCCCCGCCAGGATAGCCAAAGATGTGCTTCACACCATGGCGAACCAGGCTATCGAGCAGTGCATACGCGCCAGTGCAGCGGATGGGTGCGGTTGTTGTTGGAGATGACTGTTTGGGGAGAGAAGAAACCACGGCAGTGATGGGTGAATGAATAACGATAGTTGAGTGAAATGAGGCTCAAAAATTACAGGATCTAAACTGTAGCAAGGATGACTATATTTTTGAATATATAAAAATAATATAACCCCCAATCATAGTATGAAATTTTGTAAATGTCTGGAAAACATTAAAACTATGCTTCGGGCATTGGCCACAGTTCCGAGCTTGATGAGCTGCGGGGCGAGGGAGTTGGGACGGGATACATCCCCCATGTGGGAGCATCCCAGTTCTGCGATCCCTTCCCCAACCCTTTCCCACGGTCGAGGGCTTTTCGCTCCCTTCTCCGGCGGGAGCTACTGCTGATACACAACCCTCAAATCCTGATCTAAGTTGCGATCGATCCCCCTACATCCCCCTTTTCAAGGGGGACTTTTTTCGGTTCCCCCCTTCAAAAAGGGGGGCTAGGGGGGATCACGATAGTTCTGGAACTTGAGATTGATTTATGTATAAGCGGTAGCCTGCGGGAGAAGGGCTGGGGATGAGGGCACTAAAGGGTAATTAAGTCTGAATCTGCATCAGCAGGATGCCCCCCATGTCCCTAATTTAGCGTTGACCTTTAGGGAAATGAACCCAGCCGTAACGTTTTGTCGTATCTGCGTCGGGGCCTTTGGCGGGAGGTGATAGAATTGCAAGCACTTCAATTGAATTGAATTTTTCACGATTTCAAGACCGGACATCTGGCCCTATACGAGATAGAGATACACCGTGGTTCAAGCAATCGAGTTAACAGCGACCCAACCCAAACGCCTCACTGGGGAGGCCCTTGTCGCGCATCTGGCGCAGCTCACAGATCGGATCATCGGGGGGGAATCCCTCAGCCGTGATGAAGCGATCGCCCTCACCCACCTAGAGGGCGAGGCAGATATTCTCACCCTCTGCGCAGCGGCGGATCGAGTCCGCCAAGCCTGCTGTGGCAATACGGTGGATCTCTGTAGCATTGTCAATGTGAAATCCGGCGGCTGCTCGGAAAATTGCGGCTTTTGTGCCCAGTCCGCCCACCATCCCGGTGACGATTCGCCCATCTACGGCCTGAAACCCCAAGCGGAAATTATCGCCCAAGCGAAAGCAGCGGCGGCAGCGGGGGCGAAACGGTTTTGTTTGGTGAGCCAAGGGCGCGGGCCGAAATACAGCAAATCGAATGAGTTTGCGGAGGTGCTGGCGACGGTGCGCGAAATTATCGCGACGACGGACATTAAACCCTGCTGCGCGCTGGGGGAAGTCACCCCGGCCCAGGCTCAACAACTGCGTGATGCGGGGGTGACGCGCTACAACCACAACCTCGAAGCGTCGGAAGCCTTTTTCCCGGAGATTGTCACCACCCATTCCTGGCGCGATCGCGTCGAAACGATCCAAAACCTGAAAGCCGCCGGGATTCAAGCCTGCTCTGGCGGGATTCTGGGACTGGGGGAACGCTGGGAAGACCGGATTGATCTGGCCTTGGCGTTGCGAGAATTAGAGGTGGAATCTGTGCCGCTGAATTTGCTCAATCCCCGCGAAGGCACGCCCTTAGGGGAACAAGATCGCCTAGACCCTTACGAGGCCCTCCATGCGATCGCCCTGATGCGCCTCCTCTTGCCCCAACAAATCCTCCGCTATGCCGGGGGCCGGGAAACGGTGATGGGCGACCTCCAACAGTTAGGACTCAAAGCCGGGATCAA
>CAZCWE010000027.1:0-13839 GCA_964502285.1 uncultured Spirulina sp.
CGGTTATTCAAAAATCAATATTTAGATGTCCTAAACCTTGTGACTACTGCTATAAAGGTCTAGATTTGGGGCGATCGCTCCCTCGATAAAAGACTGCATCGGGATTAACGATACATTGGGATGAGCGACCCAGACTGTAGACCCAATTTTGACCATGGCTAACCTAACCTGTACGAGTCAAACCCGCTGCTTTGGAGGCTCCCTGGCGTTTTATCACCACGCTTCGAGCCAGTGCCAAACAACGATGCGCTTTGCGGTGTATCTGCCGCCTCAGGCGGAGGGGGGACGAGTGCCGGTGCTGTATTGGCTGTCGGGGTTGACCTGTACGGAAGAAAATTTTATGGCAAAGGCGGGGGCGCAACGCCTCGCGGCGGAGTTGGGGGTGATGCTGGTGGCTCCGGATACGAGTCCGAGGGGGTTGGGGCTGCCGGGAGAGGAGGAGAGTTGGGATTTTGGGACGGGGGCGGGGTTTTATGTGGATGCCGCGATCGCACCTTGGCATGATCATTACCGGATGTTTAGCTACGTCACCGAGGAGTTACCTGCGCTGATCGCGGCGGAATTTCCCGCTGACCCAGCTCGGCAAAGTGTGATGGGGCATTCCATGGGAGGCCATGGGGCGTTGATCGGTGCGTTGCGGTATCCGGAGCGGTATCGGTCGGTGTCGGCCTTTGCGCCGATCGCGGCTCCGATGCAATGCCCTTGGGGGGAAAAGGCGTTTTCTGGGTATTTGGGGAGCGATCGCACCCATTGGGCGGCCTACGATGCCACAGAATTGGTGAAAACCACCGCGTGGGATCGGCCGATTCTCATCGATCAAGGGGATGCGGACAGCTTCCTCACCCAAGGCCAGTTAAACCCCGATCGCTTCGCTGCGGCCTGTGCTACGCGGGGCATTGATCTCACCCTCCGTTATCAACCCGACTACGACCACAGCTACTATTTCATCGCATCATTCATCGCCGACCACATGGCGCACCACGCCGCCGCCCTGCACGCTTAGGGTTCTCGAATGAATCCCCGGCATATCAGGAGCTTAGACCTCTTGACCCGGTGAATGTGCCGATGGATTAGCCAGCTATGCCAAGCGTGAGAGGAGGGAAAACACCCCAAAGCTAATCAGCACCACGCCGCTCACTGGGTTAATCCACCCCGACCAACGCCGCACGGTGAGGAGCTTTTTCAGCGCCGCTGTAAATGTCCCCGCGAGGACGAGGGGGAGCACATAGCCGATCGCATAGGCCAATAAAAGGACAGCCCCCAGCACGAGATCCTGAGTGCTGCCGACCCAGGCTAGGAGAGTGGCCAAAACGGGGGTGCTGCAAGGGGATGCCACAATCCCGAAGGTTAAGCCCAAGAGATAGGAACGCAGGCCCGTGGGTAAATTTTCGGCAATCCAATCCCCGCCGCCCCAACTGGGCCAACGCAGGGGGATGATTTCTAATAAATTGAGACCCATCAGGATAGCGATCGCACTCACCACAATCGGCAGCCCAATCCCCACCTGACCATAGACTCGCCCCAAGGTCGCCGCCCCAATGCCCAGCCCTGCCAACGTCGTCGCCAACCCCAGGGCAAACCACACCGACTGCACCAGCGCCATTAACCGCCCTTGGGATTCGTAGCCGCCGATATAGGCCACCGTAATCGGCAACATCGACAGCATACAGGGGGTGAGACTGGTGAGCAGACCGGCGAGAAAAATCAGCGTCACGCTGACGATGCTGAGGTGGGTGAGTTGGTCTGAAACGAGATGGTCAGCGAATTGTGACGCAGTGTAGAGGGCGGTTTGGAACTGTTCCAGCATGCGGTATTTGGGTTCAATTAGGGCATTCACAAAGTGTAACAAGGATGCGATCGCGCCATCACAACGGTTACGTGAGTGGGGAGTCTGCCTCGACCCCATTGCAACCCCGATCGATAGCCCAGACTAACCCTCTTTGCAGTGACGACAGATCCGTTCCACAAGCCCCCTTAAGCATCCTTCCTGAAATCATCTCTGATGGTTTGAAGCCTGAATTTCAAGACCCATCGAGATAGTGTTACTCTAAAAATCGAGGTGCATCTCTCACCCTCTCAGACAATAACTTTATGATGAAGCGGGGCTTTTCTCGTGATTGCCATTACGTTACTCCATCCAAGTCAATCCACCCCAGTTCAAAGTTGGATCTTTGAGTGTGAATCTGTGATCACCGTCGGACGTGGAAGCCAAAACGACATTGTTCTCTACAGTGCTGTCGTGTCCCGCCGTCATGCTGTTTTAGAATGCAAAAATGATCAATGGACGCTATCCAACCACGGGACAAATGGGATTATGGTCAACGGCCATTTGCTCGAAACCATGGTCAAGATTGACGATGGGATGGTGATTCGATTTGGCGAGTCCGGCCCCAAATTACGACTCCAGTTGGGAGCCGTGAAAGCAGAGATGTTAGGTAAAGTGATTAAACGGCGATCGCTCACCCCTAAAGCCGTTAAACACCTCGGCATTGATACCAACATCAAAAACAAGCTGAAAACCCCCAAACAAGATAAATCAACCTTCTTAGAATAGAGCGAGGCTATTTACACCGTTGCGATGGATAGCACAGACCGATCCTGAGCATGGCTTGAACAACAGCGGCATTTCGTCTGGCTTCGGGTTGATCTGAAGCGTGATACGGGTTTGATGATGGGCGAAGTTTCACTCAGAATCACCTCAAACACTTCAATTCGTGAGACGATAGCGGGTTATGGTGGGATAGTGTTATCCCCCGCCCCGTTGATTCCCTTATTGCTTTTGAATGATGGACTTGCCCGTTGACGCTATCAGCAGTGGCGTAAGCCGCTCGCAACCCCCCGCCCGCCGCACTAAAATCGTGGCAACCGTTGGCCCCGCTACGCTTCAACCCCAGGTGTTGCGAGAGTTGATTGAAGCCGGAGCAACCACCCTACGCCTCAATTTTTCCCACGGAACCCACGCGGATCACCACCGGGCGATTCGGCTGATTCGTCAGACGGCGTTTGAATTGGATCAACCGGTGGGGATTTTGCAAGATTTACAGGGGCCGAAAATTCGGCTCGGCAAATTTGAAGCCGGGCCCACCCAGGTGAACAAAGGCGATCGCTTCATCCTCACCAGTCACCCCGTCCCCTGCACCCATGAAATGGCCTACGTCAGCTACAAACGCCTCACGGACGAAGTTCCGGCCGGGGCGATGATTTTGCTCGACGATGGCAAAGTGGAAATGGTCGTCGATGCGGTCGATTGCGACAATAAACAGCTTCATTGCCAAATCGTCGTTGGCGGCAAACTGTCCGATAACAAAGGGGTCAACTTTCCCAACGTCTCCCTCACCGTCAGCGCCCTCACCGACAAAGACCGTAAGGATCTAATGTTTGGTCTGGATCAAGGCGTGGATTGGGTTGCCCTCAGCTTTGTCCAACGCCCCCAAGACATCCTTGAAATCAAAGAATTAATCGCCAGCACCGGGAAATCCGTCCCCGTGATCGCCAAAATCGAAAAACACGAAGCGATCGAACAGATGGACACGATTCTCGCCCTCTGTGATGGGGTGATGGTGGCGCGGGGCGACCTGGGGGTGGAACTGCCTGCCGAGCAAGTGCCCCTCCATCAAAAACGTTTAATCGCCACCGCCAACCGCCTCGGCATCCCCGTGATCACTGCCACCCAGATGCTCGACAGCATGGTGAACAGTCCCCGCCCCACCCGTGCCGAGGTGTCCGACGTGGCCAATGCGATCCTGGATGGCACGGACGCGATCATGCTCTCGAATGAAACCGCCGTGGGGAATTACCCCATTGAAGCAGTGGCCACCATGGCCCGCATCGCCACCTGCGTCGAACAGCAAGCCCCGGCCCATCGTCACTTCAAAACCACGAAGCGATCGATCCCCAATGCCATTTCCGGCGCGGTGAGCCACATCGCCCAACAACTGGATGCAGCGGCGATTATGACCCTGACCAAAACCGGAGCAACGGCACGGAACGTGTCTAAATTCCGACCCTTAACGCCGATTTTGGCGGTGACGCCCCATGTGGATGTGGCGCGACAGTTGCAACTGGTGTGGGGGGTGCGGCCGTTGTTGATTCTCGATCTGCCCTCGACGAGTCAGACGTTCCAGGCGGCGATGAATATTGCTCAGGAAAAACAACTGCTCAACGATGGTGATCTGGTGATTTTGACGGCGGGCACGCTCCAAGGGGTGGCCGGTTCGACGGACTTGATCAAAGTCGAGGTGGTGACGGCGGTGCTCGGTGAAGGGGTCGGCATTGGTGAAGGGGCGATCACAGGGCGTGCCAGGGTTGTGAATAATCCCAAGGAAATTGGCGATTTTAGTCCGGGGGAAATTTTAGTGGCTCCCTCGACAAATGTGGACTATGTGGAGGTGATTCGCAAAGCGGGGGGAATTATTACGGAAGAGTCGAGCTTGACGAGCCATGCGGCGGTGATTGGGCTGCGCTTGGGGATTCCGGTGATTGTGGGTCTGAAACAGGCGACGGAGTTGATCGGGGATGGGGCGATTGTGACATTGGATTCTCAACGGGGCAAGGTGTATTTTGGGACGCGCCCGAAGGTGTCGGATTCTCATTCAGGGGTGGCGATGCCTACCTTTTAGGGGGATTTGCCCGAATTGGGCTGAAAGAATAAACCGTGCAGAAGGCTGACGTTGGAGGAGAAGGCATGGCTAAGATTTTAGTCACTGGGGCGGCGGGGTTTATTGGGTTTCATCTCTGTCAACGGCTTTTGCAAGCTGGGGCGGTGACGGTGGTGGGCTTGGATAATCTCAATGCGTACTATGATGTGGGGCTGAAACAGGCGCGACTGGAGCAGTTACGGGGTTATGAAAATTTTGAGTTTGTGCGGGCGGATTTGAGCGATCGCACCGCCCTCGAAGCCCTGTTTGAAACCCATGGGTTTCAAACCGTCGTCCATCTCGCCGCCCAAGCCGGAGTGCGCTATTCTCTCGAAAATCCCCATGCCTATGTGGACAGTAACTTGGTGGGCTTTCTCCACATTCTCGAAGGCTGTCGGCAGCAGAGCGTCGAGCATCTCGTCTTTGCCTCATCGAGTTCGGTCTATGGCAATAGCCCGAAAATCCCCTTCACCGTTGAGGACAATGTAGACTATCCCGTCAGTCTCTACGCGGCGACGAAAAAATCCAATGAATTGATGGCTCATTGCTATAGCCATCTCTACCAGATTCCGATCACGGGGCTGCGATTTTTTACGGTCTATGGGCCCTGGGGGCGGCCGGATATGGCCTATTGGAAATTTACGGAAGCGATTTTGCGCGATCGCCCCATTGATGTCTACAACCACGGCAAAATGCAGCGGGACTTCACCTATGTAGACGATGTGATTGAAGGGATCGTCCGCGTCATGGCGAAAATTCCGGAACCGAGCGGCCCCAACCTCGCCCGCTACAAACTCTATAATATCGGCAACCACAGCCCCATCGAACTGATGACCATGATTGAAACATTGGAAACCTGTTTAGGTCGTGAAGCCGTGAAAACCATGCTCCCGATGCAATCGGGGGATGTGCCGCGCACCTATGCCGATGTGGACGATCTGATCCGCGATGTGGGGTTTAGTCCGAGCACCCCGATTCAGGTGGGGTTACAGCGGTTTGTGGATTGGTATCGCACCTATCATGCCTTGCCCTGATCTGGATATGTTCCTGCATGGCTTCCCTTCCTTCAGACGAGATTTTGCGGACTTGTTGCTCTGCGATCGCCCCCCATCGCCCCCCTTCTAAACAATGCCCATTATCTTCACCCTGACCATTCTTGTCATCGCCCTCGTCCTCTTCATCACCGAACTCCTGCCCGTTGATATCGTTGCCCTGATGATCATGGTCGCCCTGATGGTGCTCGGCCTCGTCACCCCAGAACAGGGCGTTTCCGGCTTTGGCAGCACTGCCACCCTCACCGTCATGGCGATGTTCATCATCAGTGCCGGCATCTCCAAAACCGGGGTCATTCTGATCGTCAAGCAACTGCTGATCCGCCTGGGTGGCGAAACCCTAAATCGGCAAATTTTTGTGATGGGAATGCTGATCGCCCCGATCAGCGCCTTCATCACCAATACTGCGATCGTCGCCGTCATGTTGCCCGTCGTCGAAGACTGGTGCAAACAACAGAAAATTTCCACCTCCAAACTCCTCATTCCCCTCTCCTACCTCACCATCCTCGGCGGCACCATCGCCCTGATTGGCACATCTACCAACATCCTCGCGAGTGGCCTGTCTGAACAACTGGGCTTTGAGCCCTTCAGCCTCTTTGAATTCACCAAACTCGGCCTCTGTGTTTTTGCGATCGGCTTAACCTACCTCGTCCTCTTTGCGCCCCGCCTCCTCCCCGAACGCAAATCCGCCACAGGTGACCTGATCGCCCAAGACTACAACCTCAAAGACTACGTCACCGAAGTCATCGTCACGGCGCGATCGTCCCTCGTTGGCAAAACCCTCCAAACCAGCCAAATTCAACGCACCTTCGACATCGACGTTCTCGAAATCATTCGCCACAGCACCCGGTTTCCCCCACCCATCGCCGATAAAATTATCAACGTCGGCGATATCCTCGTCGTCCGCAGTTCCCGCGAAGAACTCCTGAAAATTCGCGAGCAGCAGGGCTTGAACATCGTTCCCGATGTGCAATTTAAAAACGATGTTAAAAACGTCCTCGAATCCGGTGAAGAGAAAATGGCCGAGGTGCTCATCCTCTCCAACTCCCGCCTGGTAGGAACCACCCTGCGCGACATTCGCTTTCGCCAACGCTACAACCTCACCGTCCTCGCAATTCGGCGGGGTTCGGAACTGGTACGGGGTCGCCTCGGTCGGATTGCCCTGCGTTTTGGGGATGTGCTCCTCGTGCAGGGGTCAAAACAAAGCTTCATCGGTCTACAAACCACCCGTGAACTCCTCGTCCTCGAACAGCGGGATGTGGAAATGCTCCGTCAAGATAAGGCCATCATTGCAGTGGCGATCGGGTTTGGGGTGGTGCTTAGTGCCGCGTTTAACCTCTTCCCGATCTTAGTCAGTGCTCTACTGGGGGTGGTGTTAATGGTGTTAACGGGTTGCCTGAAACCGGGGGAAATCTATGGGGCTGTGCGGTGGGATATTATCTTTCTGCTTGCGGGCTTAATCCCCCTGGGGATCGCCATGGAAACATCCGGCACCACCGCATGGATCGCGACCCATCTCCTCGCTACTTCCCAAAACTTTTCGAGTTACGGCATCTTAGTGATGTTCTATCTAGCCACAGCGTTACTCACGGAAGTGCTGTCTAATAACGCGGCGGTTTTGCTCATGTTGCCTATTGCCGTCGAGGTGTCCCAAACCTTGGATCTCAACCCCTACGCTTTTATGTTTGCGGTGATGTTTGCTGCGTCGAATAGCTACATGACCCCGATCGGTTACCAAACCAATACGATGGTGTACGGGCCAGGGGGCTATCGATTTATGGATTTCGTCAAAATTGGTGCGCCGCTCACGTTGATTAACACCTTTGTCACTCCTGCGCTGATTGTGTTCTTTTACGGCTTATCGGGCTGAAATTCGCTTTCTATAACCGAGGGCTGAGGGTCGTCGTTCGCGCAGCTTCTCCCAAGGAGATAGCCCGGCTGCTTAAACGAATCCCGACAGGCGCAGAAATGATTGTGCTCTGTCGGGAGGGATGGGCGGGGTTGTCTTTATTAATGGGTCAAAACTAAGAGACGGAAAAGGCGAGGAAAACTACACCGCTGACCACCACCAGCGCGAGAACACCACCGATCGCATAGTTCCGCTTTTCGTTGGAGGAGGGAGGGGTGGCAACATACATATCCGGTTCAACAGCAAAGTTATTGATCCGTCCGCCTTCTTCTTTGGTATAGGGCATTTTTATTTCCTAATGTCTTAATCACATTGAATTGAGTGCGATCCTAGATCAGACTCAATCTGTATGGTGCTAATTATGTCACATTTCGTAACATTTTGTTGCAGTGGGGGCGCGATCGCTCACCTCACGTCATTTTCCACACTTCCCACGCCGCTTCTCGCCCAATTTTCCCCTGCCGCTTAAAGCGAAACACCCCATATTCACAAATATCCCCACTGGGGACAATCCCGGTCAGGGTGCGCACTTGGGAGGTGGAAAGCAACCATTGATAATGACAGGCTTCTTCGAGTTCGCGCCACACTTGCAGGGGGGAGGCTGACGGGGAGAGGGGCGATCGCGCTGCGATCGCATCGGAGAGATTCACCAGCAACGCCGCCAAAGCCGGATCAGAGGGGGAGGGTGTCGGGTTTTCTGCTTCGGTTTCGTCCTCGTCTTCATCGAACCCATCCGGGTCGAGTTCCCCATCGGCCACCGCAGACACATCGATCACCCCTTGGGATTGGGGGGTGCTCACCGTCATCACCCGCGACAGGGGCGTATAGGCGGCCAGTTTCCCCCCTTTGGCTAACCATTCATGGAGATCATCCAACGCTTGCACGATCACGGGACTGGCGTATTCTTCTCCATCCACATCATGGGAGAGGTTCACCTCCAACGCCTGGAGGCGGGCATTGAGTTGTCGCCGCGTTCTGAGCTGATAGCGTTCGAGTAACCCTGGAATCTTCATGCGTTCTAAATAGCGTCGTTCACCCGTATCCTAGATCCAAATCTCAGCTCAAAACAGCCGATAATTGACGCTGAAATGAATTCCCTGTTCTTGCCAGGTGTTTTGGTTAATCTGGGGGTCAATGAGCGGGATGCCCCAATCGAGGCGGGCGGAGAAGCGATCGCCAACGCTGAGAATGGAGCCAATCCCCACAGAGGCCAGGGTACTTGGATCATCAGCGGTGAATTCTGAACTGTTCCAAACAACGCCGTAGTCCGCAAAGGGGGTCAATTGCAGCAATGTTGCCCATTGGGGAATGCGCAGGATCGGGACGCGCAGTTCTGCGGAAGCGAAAAACCCGTTATCGGCGGTGCGAAAGTCTTGGCGGTAGCCGCGCACGGTGCTCGCTCCCCCGATCGCAAACTGTTCGGCGGCCAACAGACCTTGATCCGCGAGTTGGAGATCGGTGCGAAGGAGGGCGAGGGTTTGGGGGGCAAGGAGGCGGAGATATTGGGATTGCAGCCGCCAACTGGCAAAGGTGCTGCCGGGGATCGGGTCGGGGTTGATGGTGCTGTTGAGGGCATCGAGACCTAAGCTGAATTGAGAGCGGAGGGCGAACACATCCCGACCACTGCGGCGGCTGTATTCCTGCACAAAGCGGAGAGCGGTGACGGTGGTTTGTCCGTTTTCGTCTGCGCCCAGGGAGAGGGGAAACGGGCCAATATCATCGAAGCCGAGGAAGGTTTGGCTGTCTTGATGGCTGAGGGCGAGGCTAACGGCGAGGTCTGTGCTGTCGGTTTGGATCAGGGGTTGGCGATAGGTGAATTGGTAGTTGCGCGATCGCGACGAAATATCAAGCACATCAAAAGGAGCTTCAATGATCGAGTTTTCGCTCCTGCCATAACTCACGCCCAGCGTGCCATTGCGG
Organism: uncultured Spirulina sp.; assembly: GCA_964502285.1. Taxonomy (GTDB): domain Bacteria; phylum Cyanobacteriota; class Cyanobacteriia; order Cyanobacteriales; family Spirulinaceae; genus Spirulina. The sequence goes on from CAZCWE010000027.1 coordinate 9,519, forward strand.
GCATTGATCGGCAGGGTGTAGCTCAGGTTATTGAGGCTATTGCTCCCTGCGGTGTTGACCCAGCCGACGGTGAGGCGATCGCCCCGCCCGGTGAGATTCCCGTGGCTGAAATTCACCTGACGGCGATCGCTGCCCACACTGGGCGATCGCTGATTATCAAGACTGAAATCAATATCAAACGCATCCCGCTCCATCACCTGCAAGTCCAGAATATTCAGCCCCACCTGCGTCCCCGTGGACAGTTCAGCGGCAATGGATTCAATTAAAGGGTCACGCTTTAACCGTTGCAAGGCGTTGAGTAAGTCGGTTTGATTCAGGGGCGATCGCACCGCCGCCGCCACCCGTTGCCGGATATAACTCCGGTTTAACCGCCGCACCCCCGTCACATTAATCGCCTCAATCCCCCCTTCAAAAATCTGCACCCGAATCGCCCCATCACGCACCGACTGCGGCGGCACAAAGGCCCCGGAGGTGATATAGCCCTGGTCTTGGTAATGCTGGGTAATCGCTTGGCCAGCGGCTTGGATCTCGGCAAGGGTGAGCGATCGCCCCACATAGTCCGCCACCACGGCGGTTAATTCGGTCGCGGCAAAGGCTGTATTCCCGGCAAACTCAAAGCGGTTGATCCGCAAGCGCGGCGTATCGGGGAGAGCGGGAAACACCGCCGGGGGAGGGGCGACGGGAGCCTCCAACGGATCGTCCTCTGGGGTCAATGGGGGGAGCAGTTCTTCGAGGGGGGGTAAGCGATCGGAGGCGGGCGGAATGGAGTTAGGGATGTTCGACGGTAGGGGTTGCGCGATCGCGCTCGGCAACCAACCCCACCCCAACACCCCCATGATTCCCAGGTGTATCACTTTGTTTCTGTTCTTCATGCCATGACATCTCCTAGACAGTGCTAGCGTGATGATTGGAAGATATCCCAATGATCGTTTTTTTGAAGCGGAATGATCGATCCATGACCGCAAACATGAAGGATTGAATGGATTAAAATGATTCACCTCAAAAAATCAAATAGGATGATGTTTTTGCGAAAGATTTTGGCATTTTAGGCATTGTTTTATCAAGTTTACAATATTTTATCAAGACAATCATGCTTCTCAAAACTTCAATCCTGAGCAATCATAATTTGCGATCAATCCGCAGCAATCTGTTGCCGTACTCAAACCCTCTTTACAGCAATATTGACCATACATCCGAATTAATATGAACCACAAAAAAAAGAAACCGGTTGCAGTGATCTCAGTTCCTGACTTGTTCGTCCTGAACAAAGCGATCGCAAGCGGCTAGAATTGTTAAGGACTGTTAACCCCTTGCCCCTATGTCAGAGCCACTCAACCTATCCGACTCGCTGCCGATGCCTGCTGGTGCAGCAGGAACCCCCCGGAACGTGATTCGGATTCGTGGCGCACGGCAGCATAATCTGAAAAATATTGACCTGGATTTACCCCGCGATCGCCTCATTGTCTTTACCGGGGTCTCAGGTTCGGGGAAGTCGTCCCTGGCCTTTGACACGATTTTCGCTGAAGGTCAACGCCGCTATGTGGAATCCCTCAGCGCCTATGCGCGGCAATTTTTAGGGCAGTTGGATAAACCCGATGTGGACGCGATCGAGGGGCTGAGTCCCGCCATTTCCATCGATCAAAAGTCCACCTCCCACAATCCCCGCTCCACGGTGGGCACGGTGACGGAGATTTACGACTATCTGCGGCTGTTGTTCGGGCGGGCGGGGTTGCCCCATTGTCCCCACTGCGATCGCAGCATTGCCCCCCAGACCATTGATGAAATGTGCGATCAGGTGTTGACCCTACCCGATCGCACCCGCTTTCAAGTGCTGGCCCCGGTGGTGAAAGGCAAAAAAGGAACCCATAAAAAACTCCTGTCGAGTTTAGTCAGTGAAGGGTTTGTGCGGGTGCGCATTAATGGCGAAATTCGGGAGTTAAGTGATGCGATTGAACTCAAGAAAAATCACAGCCACCGCATTGAAATTGTCATTGATCGACTGATTAAAAAAGAGGGGCTTCAAGAACGACTTGTAGATTCCCTGGCGACAGCTTTAAAACACGCCGAAGGCACGGCGATTATTGCCACCGATGAGCAAGAGTTAATCTTTTCTGAAAACTTTGCCTGCCCGGAACATGGGGCGGTAATGGATGAATTGTCGCCGCGTTTATTCTCGTTCAATTCGCCCTACGGCGCTTGTCCCCATTGCCACGGGATCGGCAGCCTCCGCACCTTCACGCCGGAATTGATTATTCCTGACCCAAGCCAACCGCTGTATAGTGCGATCGCGCCTTGGTCGGATAAAGAAAACTCCTACTATCTTTCCCTTCTCCACAGCGTTGGCCAGGCCTACGGGTTTGAAATCCAAACCCCCTGGGATCGCCTCAGCGACGAACAACGCCATGTTTTGCTCTACGGTGCAGACCAGCCGATCCAGATGGAAGCCGACCCCTATCGCGGCAAAGGCTATTACCGCAATTTTGCGGGCATTCTCGCCATGCTGGAGCGCACCTACGAGGACACCAGTTCGGAAACCTACAAACAAAAACTCGAACAATACATCGTCTTCCAATCCTGCGAAATCTGCCACGGGCAACGGTTAAAACCCGAAAGCTTGGCCGTGCGCTTGGGGCAATACAACATCATTGAACTGACGAACGTGCCGATCCGCGTCGCCCTCGATCGCGTCAATCATTTAGACCTCACCCCCCGCCAAGCGATGATCGGCACGTTGGCACTCAAAGAGATTCGCGATCGCCTCCAATTTCTCCTCGATGTGGGCTTAGACTACCTCACCCTCGATCGCGCCGCCATGACCCTCTCCGGCGGCGAAGCCCAGCGCATCCGCCTCGCCACCCAAATCGGCTCCGGCCTGACGGGCGTGCTCTATGTCCTCGATGAACCGAGCATCGGCCTCCACCAACGGGATAACGATCGCCTCCTTGGGACATTGCGCAAACTCCGCGACCTCGGCAACACCTTGATCGTCGTCGAACATGACGAAGACACGATCCGCGCCGCCGATCACATCGTCGATATTGGCCCCAAAGCGGGGGTACATGGTGGCGATATCGTCTGTGCGGGAGATTTTGAGCAGCTTCTCAAAACGGAAGCCTCGTTAACCGGGGCGTATTTATCGGGACGGCGCACCATTGAAACCCCCCCAGAACGCCGCAAAGGGAATGGTCGCGCCCTGAAACTCAAGGATTGCCATCACAACAACTTGCAGCACCTTGATGTGGAAATTCCCTTGGGTAAATTGGTGGCCGTAACCGGGGTATCGGGTTCGGGAAAATCCACCCTCGTCAATGAACTTCTTTACCCCGCCCTGCAACACCACTTCACCAAAAAGACCCCTTTCCCGGCTCACCTGGGCAAAATCGACGGTCTCAACGCTGTGGATAAGGTGATCGTCATCGATCAATCCCCGATTGGCCGCACGCCGCGTTCCAACCCCGCCACCTATACCGGCATTTTCGATTCCATTCGCGCCCTCTTTGCCGAAACCATCGAAGCGAAAGCACGGGGCTATAAACAGGGGCGATTCTCCTTCAATGTTAAGGGGGGACGCTGTGAAGCCTGTGGCGGCCAGGGGGTGAACGTGATTGAGATGAATTTTCTGCCCGATGTCTATGTGCAGTGCGAGGTGTGCAAGGGGACACGCTACAACCGCGAGACGTTGCAGGTGAAATATAAGGGGTTTTCGATCGCCGATGTGCTGGGTATGACGGTGGAGGAAGCGTTGCAGACCTTTGAGAAGATTCCCAAGGCGGCGACCCGGTTACAAACCCTGATGGATGTGGGGTTGGGATATGTGCGCTTGGGGCAACCTGCGCCGACACTCTCCGGCGGGGAAGCGCAACGGGTCAAACTCGCGTCGGAGCTTTCGCGCCGCGCCACGGGCAAGACGCTCTATCTGATCGATGAACCCACCACGGGCCTCTCGTTTTATGATGTGCATCACTTGCTGAATGTGTTGCAGCGGTTGGTGGATAAGGGGAATTCGGTGCTGGTAATTGAGCACAATTTGGATGTGATTCGCTGTGCAGATTGGCTGATCGATCTGGGCCCGGAGGGGGGCGATCGCGGCGGCCAAATCGTGGCCATCGGCACACCGGAAACCGTGGCGGAGCATCCTGATTCTTACACCGGGAAATATTTGCGATCGGTGCTGAAATCATCTCGTACTCAATCCTAATCCTATCAAGCCCCTCGCCCCATGAGCTACTGCTTTACACAAACGGCTCCCCCAGTTCTCACACTCGCGCTGATCCCCCCCAGCCCCCCTTTGTTAAGGGGGGAGCCGTTCAAAGTCCCCCTT
>CAZCWE010000027.1:13849-15785 GCA_964502285.1 uncultured Spirulina sp.
GGGGATCGATCGCACCTTAGGCCAACACTTGAACGTTGGATTAGAAAAACACATCCATTTCGGAGCGGCCGGTGGTTTTGAGCCAGTTTTGGGCTTCGATGTAGTTGTTGGGGGTGATGCGGATTGCTTGTTTCCAATATTCGGCGGCGCGATCGTAGAAAGATTCGGCAAGGTCGCCATTGCCGGCTTCCTGGGCTTGATCGCCTTGGTAGTGGTAGATCACGGCGATATTGTTGAGGGCTTGGGGCATATTGGGGTTGAGTTCGATCGCTTCGTGATAGTAGCGGAGGGCTTCTTCATGGTCGCCGTTGCTGGCGTGGATCAAACCAATGTTGTAGAGGATGTAGCAGCGATCGCCCGCTTCGTCTTCGAGTTTTAACGCCTCGTGATAATTGTCGAGGGCTTCGGCATATTCGCCATCGGCTTGGGCAGACATCCCATCACGATAATAGGCAAAGGCTTCTTTGGATTTTTGATTGGTGGGCAGAATCTTGAGGATGATGTCTGCCATGACGGTAAAGCTTTTATCAATAAAATTATCGTTACGTTGGGTGCGTGGCATAGGGATAACGTGAAGATTTCAATGGGAATTGTGTACTTAGTGTAGTGTATGCCAAGCGTCCGTTGCCCTGATCCGCAATCTCGTAAAATGAAAGGCTGAACCCTAGGAAAACAAGATGGCATGACCGAAACCGCCACAATTGCCGCGAAAACCGCCGATCGCCGCTGGCCCTATTGGCCGATTGTGCCGATTTATCCCTACGGGCAACGCCGCACCCTACGCCGGGAGCTTGTCCCGGATTGGATATGGGTGTTTGAGCAGGTGCAGGGGATTTTTTATGTGGTGGTGCCGATTCGGATGACGGTGGTACGGCTGGAGGCGGGGGGCTTGTTGGTCTATGCGCCGGTGGCTCCGACGGGGGAATGTTTAGGGTTATTGCGGGAACTGTGCGATCGCTTCGGGGACGTGCGCTATATTATCCTGCCGACGATTTCCGGCATTGAGCATAAGGTGTTTATCGGCCCCTTTGCCCGCCGTTGTCCGGCTGCGACGGTGTTTGTAGCTCCCGGCCAATGGAGTTTTCCGCTCAATTTGCCCCTGAGTTGGTTGGGCTGTCCCTGGGGACGCACGGAAGTTTTACCCCCGGAACGGTCAGCGACCCCGTTTGCCGATGAGTTTGATTATGAAATTTTGGGGCCGTTGAATTTGGGCTTGGGGAAATTTGGCGAAGTGGTGTTTTATCATCGGCGATCGCGCACTCTCCTGGCCACGGATACGATCCTCTCCGTCCCTCCCGATCCGCCGGAGGTGGTACAACTCGACCCCTACCCTCTCCTGTTCCACGCCAAAGACGGAGCCGCCGACCCAATCCAAGACACCCCCAGCAACCGCCAAAAAGGCTGGCAACGGATTTGTTTGTTTGCTCTCTATTTTCGCCCGGCGACCCTGGACACGATTGAACTTGGCCCCGCGTGGCAGGCTGCTAAACAGGGAAGCGATCGCACCCGTCGCGCCTATTTCGGCCTTTATCCTTTTGCTTGGAAAGCCGGTTGGCGCGACACCTTCGCCACCCTCAGCGATCGCGAAACCCTGCGCGTCGCCCCGATTCTCCAAACCCTGATCTTGAATCGCGACCCTCGCACTGTCCAAACCTGGGCAGATCGCGTCGCCCGCTGGCCCTTCGAGCGGATCATTCCCTGTCATTTCAGCGCTGCGATCGCTGCAACTCCCCACGATTGGCGCGAGGCGTTTCAATTCCTCAACCCGGCTCTCTCCCCACCTTTACCCCCCGAAGATCTCCAAGTCCTCCGCGACATCGATCGCCGCCTCATTGATCTCAAGGTCACTCCCCCGCCCGCCTAATCCGTGAGATTGACTGGGTTGCGGATTAGGAGCGATCGCCTACAAGCCGTTGCCGATCAAAATAAAGGGCGA
>CAZCWE010000027.1:15795-17391 GCA_964502285.1 uncultured Spirulina sp.
CGTGGCCACCAGTACAGCAGGGTGAGAGCAAGCAAAAACAGGGCGTAAAACGGATCAAGAAAGGTCATCGGTGCGTTGGGGTAAGCCGTGATCAGCATCAGGATGTAGCATAGCGAAATTAGGCGCGATCGCTCTCGTTGAATTTGGGGCGTTGGGGGCGCGATCGTCTACAAGCCGTTGCCGATCAAAATAAAGGGCGACCAATGGTAGGGATGGCTGAAACCGGGGGCGGTGGGGGTGGCTGCACCGTTGCGGGGTCGCACAGATACCAAAGAACGACTATCGGCCACCCTCGTTTCAAAGTCGGCGGTTTCTTCCCGATAGAGCAAACTGAGTTGGGCTTGGCGGAGGGCTTCGGCTTGGGTGAGTTCCCCCGTAGAGAGCAGGGCATAAAACCGCTGCATCAAAACGCTGGTGCTGCTGTCGTTCACTGACCACAAGGAGGCGATCACCGTTTTGGCGCGACCCTCTTTGAGGAAATAGGAGCTAATCCCGGCGATTTCGGTTCCGTCTCCGGCTTCACCCCCTAATGCAGTTTGACAGGCGGACAGGACGACCAATTGCAGATTCCGCAGGCGACGTTCCATCACATCAATATCAGCGGTTTTCAGCAAGCCGCCATCACCGAGCAAAATATAGGATTCATCGGCACGACCGGGGACAAATTCGGCATGGGTGGCGAGGTGGAGAACGTTGTGGTTGAGAACGTTGGTTTTGAGGTTGTCGAGGGTAAAGGCGGCGTTGAGGAAGACTTGACCGGGATAAACGCCGGGGTTGTTGCCTTGGGTGATGATCGCCTCTAATTCAGCTTGCACGGCTGGAAGGGGGTTAAAGCCGGCGATCGCATCGGTCAACCCCAAGCCAAGGACGTTGGTTTGTTGATGGTTGAGGCGGCTGTTGGTGTCGGTGAGGCTGGGGGCGAGGACGCTGGAGATGGTGTATTTTTCGAGTAGGTATTGTTCGCCATCGAATAATGCCCCCATGGGAATGTAGCGGGTGACGCGATCGTTGACGAATACTAAATGATCAATTTCGTTGGCGGTGAGTTCGCTTTCTAAGGGTTTGATGATCCAATCGTAGAGTTGTTGGCTACTGGCTTGGATGTTGCCGCTGGTTTTGAGTTGTTGACCGAGGTGATGGACGGTTTGGGCGAGTTCGGCTTGGGTGACGGGGACTTCAATGCTACCAATCACGCCCCCGGCTGCTGCCCAGACGAGCCAGAGTTTGTCTTCGAGGACGAAGGGATAAATCAAGACGGTGTTTTGTCCGGCTTCGTTGTAGGCGATGAGTAGTTTTTCGGCTTGGCTGCTGAGGTTGTCGAGGTTTTGGAAGAGGTCATCGTTGGCGCGATTGGCTCGGATGGTGGTGATAAAGTTTTCGAGTTGGGCGTTGTATTGGGCTTTGAGTCCTTCGAGTTGGCGGTAGAGGCGATCGAGGTCGTTGCAGTTGCTGTCTTCGCAGGTGAGGATGGTGGTGCCGAGGGCGATGAGGCTGTTGTGGTCGTTGAGGACGGCTTGTTCGGGGTCGGTGTAGCGGATTTGGCCGTCGCTGGTGAAGCTGGCGCGGGTGTTGGTGAAGTCGCGCAGTTCTTGGAGT
>CAZCWE010000028.1:0-7438 GCA_964502285.1 uncultured Spirulina sp.
CCTAAGCCCGGCTCGGTGCAGGTGAGGCGGTGATAGGTGGAGTTGCTGGGCTGAATTTCGAGGCGATCGCTCAGATCAATGCTCTGCATGATCATCACCAATTCATGGAATCCGTCGGGGCGATCGCCGATAATTTCCAGGTACAGATTAATTTTGGCGGGGGCAATCAGCGTATACATTGGGAATTTTAGGGGCTAGCAGGGGCGCGATCGCACAGCGCATCACTCAACGCCACCCATTGTGCCACGCTGAGGGCTTCGGGGCGGGCTTCGGGGTTAATGGCGAGGTGGGTCAACAGCGGGATCAATTCGTCCGGTTCGATCAAGCCTTTGATGTTGTTGCGCAGCATTTTACGCTTGCTGCTGAAGGCTTGTTTGATCAGGATTTCCAGGTGTTTGGGGTCGCGGGCGGGCTGGATCGGGGGACGCGGCCGGAGCCGAATCACGGCTGATTCCACTTTGGGGGCGGGTTTAAAAGCAGTGCGCGGCACGGCGCAGATGATCTCCGCATCGGCTAGGTATTGCACCCGCACGGAGAGAACCCCAAAGGCTTTAGAACCGGGGGAGGCGGAGACGCGATCGGCAATTTCCTTTTGCACCAGCAGCACAATCACGTCGTAGGGAGGCGTGACGGGTTGGGAAATGCGGCCGAGGAGATATTCCAAGAGGGGGCCGGTGATGTTGTAGGGAATATTCGCCACAACTTTGTTCGGGGCTTGGAAGCGGGGCTGTGCGGCGAGTTGGGCGGCGAGATCAAGCTGGAGAATATCCCCTTCAACAACGAAGAGATTGTCTACGGGAAAGCGTTTGGGGAGTTGCCGACAAAGGCCCTCATCAATTTCGACCCCCACCACAGTGTTCGCTTTGGGGAGGAGATGCTGGGTGAGAGAGCCGGTGCCGGGCCCGATTTCGAGGATGCGATCGCGCTCCGTCAATTCCGCCGCTTTGATAATCGCCTTGAGGGCCGCATCGGAGCGGAGCCAATGTTGGGCAAACCGTTTACGAGGTCGAGGCATTAGGACTGCACCACCGTAGCAAAACGACGTTGCAGTTCAGCGAGTTCATCCCGATGGCCCCGGACTTTGACGCGATTCATCTCCCCGGCTTCGACTTTGAGTAAGACTTGCTCCGGACGAGCCGCCCGCCGCCAATAAAACACCCCCGCCAAGGGACAGAGCAGCGCGATCGCTACCCCAAAATCCCCCACCGCAGGGACTAAATAGGACAGCACAAACCCCAAACAAATCAAGCCAATCCCCGCCAATCCCGACAGCAGCACCGCCAAAAACACACTGGGACGCACAAACCCTTCAAAGGTGGCTTGCCCCGTTTCATCATCCACCGTGATCAGGTGATACGCTCGCCCCTCAAAATAGGTTTGCATCGCTAAAAAGAGTTGCTCCGTGGATTGGCTGGCTTCGAGTTCAATCTGTTCAATCCGCTCTTTGATCGAGGCACGAATGAAGAAAAACAGCCCGATCATCATCAGGACGGTTAGAAAAAGCGTTGAGTTGGTAACGGGTGAGGTCATCGTAGGGGGCAGATGTAGCAGGGTCGATCGTCTTCTATTGTGCCTCGTTTTGGGGATCGATGGGATCGGATGGACTGGGGCGGCTCAATGGCAAGGGTTTCTGCTGTGCGACGTTGCATCGAGCAGAAACCCTTGGGAGTTAGTTAGGACGCGATCGCGATCCTGGATGATTTAGATCCGTTTTTCGAGGTATTGACCAATCATGATTTCTTGGCCAGCGCGGGAAATGATCGATTGGCGGGTGCGGTATTGAGTGCCAATCAGTTTCAGTTCTTCCTCAAAGCTAGAGCCGTTGTATTCAGTGCGTAGACAGAGAATCTGGGCTTGGGGGCAGGTGTATTGGGCGGTGATCGGTTTGGAGGTGGCAAAGCCGCGATCGCGCAGGAGCAAATCGCCACAGACCCCGAAAATGGTTGATCCGGTGGCAGGCTTGCGGTTTTGGTTGGTGTAGGTACTTTCCCAGGTGACTTGAGTGCCACAGGAAACCGACGCAGGATCATCTAAGTCATGTAAACCCGCCAAATGCAGCAGTTCGGGCGCACCTTGCTCTAAAAACTGAACAGTGAGCAGGCTTTCGACTTCTTGGGTGTCCCCACTGCTGAGGGTGTAGTAGCGGCGTTGCGAATGCCAATCTCCGGCAGTTTCCCGAAAAAACTGCTCAATTTGCGCGGCTAAGGGAGTTAAAAGGGTATGATTCACGACTTGCATAAAGTAAACCTGCGTGAGTGGTTGACCCATATTGGGTAAATATAGTCAAGAAAAAAGCAGTCTTTGTTACACAACTTTAACATCTTCAGAAAAGATTCGGGATCATAGACTGATCCCGAATCTTTAATAAACAAGCCTGATGGAGAATTGGGGGGTTAATCGGCAGAGGGGGCGATCACGTCGGGGAGCGATCGCTTCAACCGATAAATCCACACAAGCCCCACCGTACCGAGGGCAATTTCGATCAAGCTGATGATCTGGGCAACGCGCAAGGGGCCAACCATCAAGCTATCCGTGCGGAATCCCTCAATCCACACGCGCCCTAAACTGTAAAGAATCAGATAGGCAAAAATCAGCGTCCCCACCTTCAACGCGCCCGGATGCCGCAACCCCCAAAAAAAGAGACTCAACAGCACCGCAAACACCCCCAAATTCCACAAAGATTCGTAGAGAAACGTGGGATGGAAATAGTCAAAACTCGACCATTGGGGCGGACGATTACGGAGAGGGATAAAGAGTTTCCAGGGTAAATCCGTGGGACGGCCGAAGGCTTCGGAGTTGAAGAAATTGCCCCACCGGCCGATCGCTTGACCCAGGATCAGGGAGGGGGCAATCACGTCAATGAGTCGCCAAAAGGAAATTTTTTGCGATCGCGCAAACAAGATCGCTGCGATCGTCCCCCCAATAATCGCGCCATGAATCGCAATCCCCCCCTGCCAAATCGCCAAAATATCCCAAGGCCGGGAGGCATAGTTTTGCCATTCAAAAGCCACGTAGTAGAGCCGTGCGCCCGGAATCGCCCCAATCACCAGCCAGATCACCAGATCTCCCACTACATCGGGGTCAAGACCTCGTTTTTGGGCGAGCCATTGTGACAGCGACACCCCAATCACCACCGCGCAGGCGATTAAAAACCCGTACCATCGAATTGCCAGCGGCCCCAATTCAAGCATGATCGGGCCGGGAGACTGAAACGCCAAAAGCATAGGACGACCATAGACTTTACAACGGCAAACTGGCTAGACTGAAACCAAACTCAATTGCCATCAACAGCCTACAATGACACCGCCCCTCTCTGAAAAAATTCGCCGCTTCTATGACACCACAAGCGGTCTTTGGGAAAAAATCTGGGGTGAGCATATGCACCACGGCTATTATGGCCGAGCGGGGTTGTCGAAGTGCGATCGCCGCCAAGCCCAGATTGACCTGATCGAAGAACTCCTCACCTGGGGCAAGGTAGATAATCCCAGCACAATTCTCGATGTGGGCTGCGGCATCGGCGGCAGCACCCTTCACCTAGCACGCAAATATCACGCCCAAGCCACGGGGATCACCCTCAGCCCGATCCAAGCCGGACGCGCCAAAGAACGCGCTCTCGAAGCTGGGCTGACTCCCCAAGCTGACTTCCAAGTGGCGGATGCTTTGGCCATGCCCTTTGAGGATCAATCCTTTGACCTGGTGTGGTCACTCGAAAGCGGCGAACATATGCCCGACAAACAGCAGTTTTTGAGCGAATGCTATCGAGTCCTGAAACCCGGCGGCACATTACTCCTCGCCACCTGGTGCCATCGCCCAGCGGATCGGATTCCTCTGACCCCATCAGAACAGCATCACCTCAGTGAAATTTACCGCGTTTATCATCTGCCCTACGTGATTGCCCTGCCGGAATATCGGGACATTGTGACTCAGTTAGGCTTCCAAGCGGTGCGGTGTGAGGATTGGTCAACGGCAGTAGCTCCCTTTTGGGATGTGGTGATTGATTCGGCGTTGGCTTGGGAGGCGGTGACGGGTTTGGTGCAGTTGGGCGGGGAAGCGATCGAAGCTGCTCTTTCTCTGCGTCTGATGTCATCGGGCTATGAGCGCGGTTTAGTCCGCTTCGGCCTGCTCTGTGGTCAACGTTAAACCCATTCCCGCTGTAATGATATAGCAATCGTGTCGAGTATTTGGTCTCATGTCCTCGATGAGGACTCAAGACTAGTCTGGATAGGGTAAGCGGCCGGGCTATCTCCTGCGGAGACGCGACGCGAACGACGACCCTCAGCCCTCAATAATCTCGTTTGATTCAAAAGAAATGTTACGCATTATGTGAGTTATTTTAGAGCCTTGCTGTGCAAGGCTTTCAGAAAACTGCGAAGTGACCATTAGCCTTGATTTAAACGTATCCTCGTTGTTTCAGAGATCGACTCACATAATGCGTTAAGTTAGCTGTCCTAACTTTTCTAGCTACGGCTATATAGCAGTGGACAAGTTTGTTAGGACATTTAATCAGCGTACCCTGAGGGTCGTCGTTGGCGAAGCCTCCCGAAGGGATAGGGTAAGCGGCCGGGCTTCGACTCCGCTCAGCCCTCGACAGTATCTTTTGAGAAAAAGGGAACCTTAGGTGTCCTAAACTTTGTGACTACTGCTATATGTCCTAACGCGCTCTCTCGTTGCCATACCAGTGCTGCCAGACAAAAAAAGCGGTAGAGAATTCTACCGCTTGATATTCGTAATACTCTCAAACACTTAGTGCTTTTGAGGACAGCACTGGTGAGTCGTTCAACGCTAGAGCGAAGTCTAGAACGTGAAGGTGGTACGGATGGTACCGATCAACGCGCCGTCATCCACTTGGTTGGGGCTGGTCAACCAGATCACGCCAGGAGTGATCGAGATGTTGTCGTTGACTTGGTACTTGTAGAACGCTTCAAAATGATACGGCGTCGAATCTTTGCGGGTGCTTGCCCCCAACTCGTCAAAGTTACCGAGGTAGGGCTGAGCACCTGCGAACAAGCCGAGCAGGTTGCCTTCTTTACCCAAGTCGGGGAAAGCCAATCCTAAACCATAGGTCCAGATTTCACCGTCGCCAGCATTAATGCCGATGAGGTCGGTGTAGGTTGCGAAGCCACTGAGGGCAACGGAGTCATTCAAGCGCCAAGCAAATTCACCACCGTAGGAGTTGGTGACTTTGGTGAGGGCGGCGGCATTAGCAAAACCACTACCCACGGCACCGCGTGGGCTTCCTACACCACCATTGTCAAAGATGGCCGTGCCACGAGGGTGATAGCCGTTCACATAGGTGACCCCAAGGGCAATGTCATCGTTGAGGTTGAAGTTCACCTGACCCAAGATGGCATAGTCACCATTGAACAAGCCATTCGCTGCGTTGTCAGCTTGACCGGCTAAGTAACCAATGGTAACGGTGGAGGGGCCAAGAATGCTTTCGATGGGGCTAAAGCCAAAGCTGAAACCGGCACCGGCTCCACCACCAATCCGGTAGATGGGGTTCGAGGATGCGAAGGTGGACAGCGCACCGTTACCACCATCAAAGTCTTCAAAGTAGGGGTTGACGGTGGGGACAAAGTCACTCCAAACACCACCCGTGGCGGCAACGTAGGCTTGAGAGTCCCGGAAGGGGAAGTAGTATGCTAACCAGTCAACGTTGACGCCATTGTTGTTGGCTCCTTGGTTGAAGGTTTGGGTGGGCTCACCACTGATAAGCTGAGGGTCTAGGGGGTCTCGACCGGCGAAGGTATTGGAGTTGAAGGTGTTGAGGTTGCCTGTAGCTAACCGAGTGACCAATTGGTCTCGACCGGTAAAGCTGGTATTGAATGTGAGACGAGCACGATAGCCAAAGACGGTGTTGGTGTCGTCGTTGTCGGTATCTTGGACATTGGGTAGACCGTTTAAGACACCGGCTGCAATGCTTTGGGGGCTGGAATCTTGGAAGATGTCGGTGAGACCGAAGATCACTTCCCCTTGCAGTTTGGTGGTGGTGGAGAATTGGTTGTCTTCGAGGAAGGCGACGCGGGACTCAAGGTTGTCCACACGAGTTCCGAGCATGGCGAGTTCAGCTTCGAACTCTTCCATGAGACGGCGGAGTGTTTCTAGGTCTTCTTTGGTGGCGAAGTCGGCGGTGGTTTCCGCGATTAGCCGTTCAATTTGTTGGAGGCAGGCGTTTAAGCCAGCCGCAAATTCGTAGCGGGAGAGGGCGCGATTACCCCGGAAGGTGCCGTTGGGGTAGCCTTTGAGGCAGTCGTAGCGACGGACGAGGTCGTCGAGGGCTTGGAAGGCCCAGTCGCTGGGGGACACATCGCTGAATTGGGATGCGCCAACGCCTTGGCTCATGGTGCCTTCGGCATTGTAGGCATCGATTTGATTGAGTAGATCGTTAACGGAGGTTTCTTGGGCGATCGCTGCTTGGGTAAAGAGGGGTGCAGTTCCCATTCCCAAAGCGACGAAGGCGATCGCTGCTTTTTGATGTAGTTTAGTACGAGCCATTAAGAGGTTAACTCCTCAACACAGATTTTGAAGTCCCTGAATTCTAACGCGCTTCCCTGTTCTGATGGGAGAGGGTATGCGGTTCTGTTGATAGAAACTTTTTATAACTGGTTATCCCGTTGAGTACGCCGGGCTTTCCTTTACTTAGGAATTAATCCGGCTCTATCTCTTCAGCTTTGTGAGCGATCGTGGGGTGGGATCGCTGTAAATCGAGGCTTCCATGCCGTAAACAGGATACGTGAAGCCGGAATTTTGCTGTGATTAATGGCAGGGGATCACCATAGATGAAAAGGCTTCATTTAAAGATTTCAACGCGGGGGGTTCTTCTGCCCTGATACCATTGCTTGGTGGGTGATGACAGCGGATTTTCTATGTGATGATTCTTCTCGAATTGTGGGGTTTAGCATCCGCTTAATGGCGGATTGAACCGCGATAATTCTCTGGACTTGTGACCTGACTGGTACATTTGACCTTTGAAACGGCATGATGTGAAGGGAGAATGCGAGTTAGAGCGAGGGTTTTGCGGTCTGTGTGGAGAAGAGAGTTTGTGGCTCAGGACTGGAGTGCAAGATTGCCCAGAATGCAGACGGGATTGATAAGGGATGGCTATTACATAATCAATCGTTATCTAAAGTTTCGGAAACGATGAGACGGGATGACTGGATTTTAGGGGAAATATTAATTTTAAATAAAATTGTAAAAAAAGATACATTTCTCTCGCTTTCCCTCAAGGGGAAGACTAGACTAGAAACATACCCTCACATCTATCTCAGTATTCAGGAGGCGAGGCAATGGGCATTGCGACCACCAATCCGGCCACAGGCGAAATTCTCAAAACCTTTCCCGCACTCCACGACTCCGAACTTGAACGCCGCCTTGCCCATGCACAAGCGGCATTTTTAGACTATCGCCGCACGTCCTTTGAGCAGCGGCGGCAATGGTT
>CAZCWE010000028.1:7448-12862 GCA_964502285.1 uncultured Spirulina sp.
ACGGCCGCTTGATGACGCTGGAAATGGGGAAAACCCACCAAAGCGCGATCGCAGAAGTGAAAAAAAGTGCCCTCGTTTGTCGCTACTACGCAGACCACGGGGCCGAGTTTCTCCAGGATCAACCGGGGGAAAGCGATGGCAGTCGGGCGTTTGTCCGCTATCAGCCGTTGGGGATTGTGTTGGCGGTGATGCCGTGGAATTTTCCGTTTTGGCAGGTGTTCCGGTTTGCGGCTCCGGCGTTGATGGCGGGGAATGTGGGGGTGCTCAAACATGCGTCGAATGTGCCGCAATGTGCGATCGCCATTGAAGCGGTCTTTAAAGCGGCGGGCTTTCCCGATGGCGTGTTTCAAAGTTTTTTGATCACGGCGAGCCAAACTGAACCCTTGATCGCCGACGATCGCATCCAAGCCGTCACCCTCACCGGCAGCGAATTGGCCGGGAGTCGTGTCGCCGCCATGGCCGGGAAACATATTAAGAAAACCGTCTTGGAATTGGGCGGCAGTGATCCATTTATTGTCATGGACAGCGCGGATCTTGACTTAGCGGTGCGCACAGCCACCACAGCCCGGCTGATGAACAATGGCCAGTCCTGTATTGCGGCGAAGCGGTTCATTCTCCATGACGCGATCGCCGCCCAATTCACAACCCAACTGATCGAACACTTCCAAGCCAAGACCATCGGTGACCCCATGGATGCCAACACCGACATCGGCCCCCTCGCTACGGCCAGCATTCGGGATGAACTGGATCAGCAAGTCCAAAAAACCGTTGCCCTGGGCGGGCGCATCCTCACCGGAGGGCAACCGATTGACGGCCCCGGCTACTTTTACCCCCCGACGATCCTGACTGATATTCCGCCCCAGAGTCCCGGTGCAACGGAGGAATTTTTTGGCCCCGTGGCACTCCTCTTTACCGTGCCCGATTTGGAGGCAGCGATCGCCCTGGCCAACGCCACCCCCCTCGGCCTCGGAGCCAGTGCCTGGACTGCCAACACCACGGAACAAGATCGATTGATTAACGATCTAGAGGCAGGAGCTGTTTTTATCAATGGTCTCGTTAAATCAGACCCACGTTTGCCCTTCGGCGGCATTAAACGATCGGGTTATGGACGAGAATTAGGGATGCAAGGAATTCACGAATTTGTCAATCTTAAGACAGTTTGGATTCGTTAAATCTCATACTCTGATAAAGATCTTAACATTTCATCTTTGGAGCTTAACCAACACCGAGAAAGAGTTCACATCGCCGCGAAGTTGAGCAGCGAGAGCCTCGAATGCAGAGGTTTTCATCCATTTTTACCCAAAATGCCCAACGCTCTCATTCGTTTCAAAATCTCGTTTTAATAAAATTCTGACACCCCTTCCCCAAATTCATCATGTTTACAAATCCCTTAAACGAAAACGCAATAACGATCAAACAAAAGACCAATACAGGACACAAAATCATGGGAGAACTTAACACGGCTGAACTCCTAGTTCAATGTCTTGAAAATGAAGGCGTTGAATACGTTTTTGGCTTGCCGGGTGAAGAAAATCTGCATGTGTTGCAAGCCCTGAAACATTCCTCGATCCAATTCATCACCACCCGCCACGAACAGGGCGCGGCCTTTATGGCGGATGTCTATGGTCGGCTGACGGGCAAAGCGGGGGTCTGTTTATCCACCCTCGGCCCAGGGGCGACCAACCTGATGACCGGGGTTGCCGATGCCAACCTGGATGGTGCGCCCCTGGTGGCGATCACCGGTCAAGTGGGGACCGATCGCATGCACATTGAGTCGCACCAATACCTCGACCTCGTGGCGATGTTCGACCCCGTCACCAAGTGGAACACGCAAATCGTCCGCCCCAGCAACACCCCGGAAATTATTCGCAAAGCCTTCAAACTCGCCCAGCAGGAAAAACCCGGTGCGGTGCATATTGATTTGCCGGAAAATATTGCGGCGATGCCGGTGGGCGAGGCCTTCACCCTCCAACGCGACAGCCAAGAGCCAATCTACGCCTCATTCCGCAGTTTCAACAAAGCGGCGGAGGTTATTTCCAAAGCGCAACATCCGTTGATTTTGGTGGGGAATGGTGCAATTCGGGCCAACGCCAGTGAAGCCCTGACGGAGTTTGCGACCCGGATGCAGATTCCTGTGGTGAATACCTTTATGGGTAAAGGCGTGATGCCCTATACCCATCCCCTGTCCCTGTGGACGATTGGCTTGCAGCAGCGGGATCATATCAGTTGCGCCTTTGACCAAGCGGATTTGGTGATTGCGATCGGCTATGACTTGATTGAATATTCGCCGAAGAAATGGAATCCGGGCGGCAAAGTTCCGATCATTCATATCGGTGCTAATCCGGCAGAAATCGACAGTAGCTATATTCCCCTGGTGGAAGTGGTGGGGGATCTATCGGATTCTCTGTCGGAGATTATGAAACGCGCCGATCGCACCGGCAGAGACGCGGACTTCACTAGCCAAGTGCGATCGGATATTGTGGCGGACTATGAGCAATATGCCGATGATACGGGTTTCCCCGTTAAGCCCCAAAAAATCATCTACGATCTGCGCCAAGTGATGGGCCCGGAAGATATTGTGATTTCGGATGTGGGGGCTCACAAGATGTGGATGGCGCGGCATTACCATTGCGATCGCCCCAATACCTGTTTGATCTCGAATGGGTTTGCGGCCATGGGGATTGCGATTCCTGGCGCATTGGCGGCGAAACTCGTCCACCCCGATCGCAATGTGGTCGCGGTGACGGGTGACGGCGGCTTTATGATGAATTCCCAAGAACTCGAAACCGCACTGCGCACCAAAACCCCCTTTGTGGTGCTGATCTTTAATGACCAAGGCTACGGCTTAATTGAGTGGAAGCAGATGAATCAATTTGGTGAATCGGCCTTTATTAATTTCACCAATCCGGATTTTGTCAAGTTTGCTGAAAGTATGGGCTTAAAAGGCTATCGCTTGGAATCTACAGAGGAACTCATTCCCACCCTCAAGGACGCTCTCGCCCAAAATGTCCCGACGGTGATTGATTGTCCGGTGGACTATCGTGAAAATCTCCGCTTCTCCCAAAAATCCGGCGATTTAACCTGTCCTCTTTAAGTAGTTTGAGTCATTCAACGCTAAGCTCATAGCATTTTCGTGTGACCTTGGCCATGGCTCCCAACCGTTCCTCCCAACCCTCTAGTTGGCGGCAACGCTATGAACAACTAAACCCTGCACAGCGGGCAATGGTGCAACTCGTTGCCCTGCTCTATGGGCCCGTCAGTCGCTCCAAAGCCTGCCTGTGCTGGAATGCGGCAATCCCAAATCTGCCGTTTGACCCCCCACTATCAGCGTTGCAGCCTAACAAGTTTAGTCCCCACGTCAACGCCCTCATTACGCAGGGGGTGCTAGTCCAACCGAGTGGACACGGGTTGAGTTGTGCGTCGGAGTTAATGGAAATTGTGGTGCGGGATGCGATCAAACAGGGGACATTCGAGCCGATTGTGGGTGCGATCCAGGCAGAATGTCCGGTCAAGAAACGGTATGCGGGCGAGGATGATCGCATGTTTCAGAACGAAGCTGAATGGTTGCGTGAACTGCGCATTGCAGTTTATCAAGAGGATTTAACAGAAATTGAGAAGTTATTCCATGAGCAGCGTTCCTGCTATTGGACTTCGGCGCTCACCCTGGCGGATTTGCTCCGGACTATGCTTACTAAACCCTTTGATCCGGACTGGATGCAGCGGCTCTCCCCAGAATTTGCGCAGTTGGGTTTGCAAGCGATTCTGACGGAGGCTGCCCGTCATTGCCTTGGGACTGAGGCGGCCTTTGATTGCTTGGAGGAGATGTGCGCAGCCCAAAATGTTGATCCTGGGATAACAGTGCTCTATGGGGAGCAGTTGTGGCTGCGGGGCTATGGACAAGAGGTTAGGGATCTTCTGGCGAATACCGCAGCCCATTTCCCATCCAGTCGGCGCTTGGCCTTGCAGGGGGCGATCGCACTCATTGATGGCCAAACCGCCGACGCGATCGCCCACTATCAAGCCAGCTTAAAAATGGCTGGCAGATCCAAAGCCGCCCAGCTTGAGTGGTTTGAGCTTCCCACCGCCGCGCTCTATTTTTTCGCCCTTTTAAAAGACGGTAGCCCCACAGCCTTACAAGCCGCCGAAGAGTATTGCACCCTGATCCAACAGGGGTCGATCACGCATTGGTTAGCCGCCAGTATGCTGCCGCTGTCCACGTTGCTGAAGATGCAGCAGGGCCAGATCACGCAAGCCAAATTGGTAACCAGAGAGTGCTTTGATTACAATCTGGTCACGGTTGGCGTGGCGACGTTACTAGAGGCCTATAGTTTGTATTGGCTCGATGCCCCGGAACTCTCTAAATGGCTGATGCCGCAACTAGTGCAGGCCTATCAGCGGGCATCGCAGGCAGGCTACGGGTGGATCGCCCTCGAACTCGCCGAATTGATGGTGCGCTTGGAGGCCGAGGACATTTATCAGGAAGTGGCCGCAGGGTTGCGCGAGATAGCGGGCGGCCAAGCCCTGATCGATATTGTGCAGCGTCGCGAACTGTGGGAACTGTCCTTAGACGCACTGACCCAGTTAAACGCCGCCGCGACCCCTGAATGCAGCGATCGCCCCCATAACTATCGTCTCGTCTGGCGCTTGCAGTTTCGCTCGTTCGATAATTGGACTCTCACCCCCGCTGAGCAAAAAATCAGCGCCAAAGGGAGCTGGACAAAGGGCAAAGCGATCGCCTTGAAGCGGTTCCAGTACCCCAGCGATATGCCCGATTACTTAACGGAGCAGGATCGCAAAATTGCCCAAACCCTACAGGTCGAGTATGACTACAATAACCGCTATTACCGTGCGAGCCAGCGGAAATATTACTTTAATGAGCAGGCGTTGCTGCACCTGGTGGGGCATCCGCTGGTGTTCTGGGATGGACTCGGCAATGTGCGCGTCGATGTGGTAGCGGGTGAACCTGAAGTATTGGTGCAGCGTTTGGCCAATCATCAACTTCAGATTCAACTCGTCCCCCCAATCCTGGACACGGTGAACGTTCTCGCGGTCAAGGAAACCCCCACCCGCCTGAAGGTACTCGCGATTAATGACCATCATCACCGCATTGCGCAACTCTTGGGTGATCACAATGGCCTGAAGGTTCCGGCCCGGGCCGAAGCGCAGGTGTTGCAGGCGATCGCATCCATTTCGAGCCTCATCACGGTGCAATCCGACATCGGCGGCGGCGTCGCCCGCAATCATCCGGTCGCGCAGACGATTGATGCGCGGCATCAGCGACTGGCGGTTGATCACCCCGAGCAGCGCCATGAAGGCGAGTGCGCCCGCGAGCACCGCGAGGTTGATGGAGATGGGCAGGTACATGCCCAGCGCGAACGCGAGCATGGGCGTGCCGGACATCAAGAGAATCACCG
>CAZCWE010000028.1:12872-17328 GCA_964502285.1 uncultured Spirulina sp.
GTGCAATCCGACATCGGCGGCGGCGTCGCAGCCGAAGCCGTGCCCGCCGATGCCACCCCCCATGTGCATTTGTTGCCCGCCGGAGAGGGGTTAAAAGTGTCCCTCTTGGCGCGACCCTTTGCCGACAGTGGTTCCTACTACCGACCGGGTCAAGGGGGCGCAACCGTGATCACCGAAATTGACGGCAAACGGGTACAAACCCAGCGCGATTTAAACGACGAGAAAAAGCAAGCAACGGCCGTCAAAAAGGCTTGCCCCATTTTGACGCAATACAGAGCGAAAAAAGGGGAATGGTTGATCGAAGAACCCGCCGATTGTTTAACCTTGTTGGTGCAACTGCAAGCCTTGGGCGATCGCGTCATTATCGAATGGCCCGAAGGTGAAAAATTCCGGGTTTCGCGTCAGCTTGGCCTCGGTGATTTTAAATTTAATATTCGTCAAAAAAACGATTGGTTTGCCGCCAGCGGCGAAGTCCAAATTAGCGACTCCCAGGTGTTGAATGTTCAGCAATTGATGGCCCTGTTAGATGAGTCCCCCGGTGAGTTTATTCCGCTTTCAGATGGGCAATTCTTAGCCCTGACTGAGGAGTTTCGTCAACGTTTAGAGATGCTCAAGCGTCTGGCCGAACCCAAGGGGAAAGACCTGCGGATTAATGGTTTGGCGGCGTTGGCCCTCGATGGCATGGTTGATGATGTGGAGCAGTTAAAGGTCGATCGGGCCTGGAAAGAACATCTTCAGCGTATCAAGGCCACCCAAAGCATCGAGCCCCAAGTCCCGCCGGATTTACAAGCCACTCTGCGCGATTACCAACTGGACGGGTTTACCTGGTTGGCCCGGCTGGCGGCCTGGGGCGTGGGGGCTTGTTTGGCCGATGATATGGGCTTGGGGAAAACGTTACAGGCGATCGCTGCGATTTTGACGCGCTGTGAGGCGGGCCCGACGTTAGCGATCGCGCCCACGTCGGTCTGTATGAACTGGATTAGCGAAGTCGAAAAATTCGCCCCCCGGCTACAGGTCAAAGTCTTCGGCAGCGGCGATCGTCAACAGATGCTCGACAGTCTTGAACCCTGCGATTTGTTGGTGTGCAGCTATGGCTTATTGCAACAAGAAGAAGTGGCTAAAATGCTCGCCGATGTTCAGTGGGAAACCATTGTGTTAGATGAAGCCCAAGCGATCAAAAACCAAGATACGAAACGCTCCCAAGCCGCCATGGCATTGCAGGGAAACATGAAAATCATCACCACCGGCACACCGATTGAAAATCATTTAGGCGAATTGTGGAACCTGTTTCGGTTTATCAATCCCGGTCTGCTCGGCTCCCTGGATAGTTTTAATCAGCGGTTTGCCTACCCCATTGAACGCGATCAAAATGAAGCAGCGCGGGATGCGTTGCGGCGTTTAATTCAACCCTTTATTCTGCGGCGCACCAAAGATCAAGTCCTCAAAGAACTGCCGTCTCGCACGGAAGTAACCCTACAAGTGGAACTGAGTGCCGAGGAATTGGCATTTTATGAGGCGTTGCGTCGAGATGCGATCGATAAACTCACCGACAGTGATGCGCCAGCGGGTCAAAAACATCTGCAAGTCTTAGCGGAAATTATGCGCTTGCGGCGGGCCTGTTGTAATCCCCAATTAGTACGCCCGGAACTCAATTTGCCCAGTGCTAAACTGGCTCAATTTGGCGAAATTTTGGACGAACTTCTTGATAATGAGCATAAGGTGTTGGTGTTTAGTCAATTCGTCGATCATCTCAGCATTTTGCGAGACTATCTTGATCGTCAAAACATTCGCTATCAATACCTCGATGGCAGCACCCCCGCCAAGCAACGGAAACAACGGGTGGATGCGTTCCAAAACGGTGAAGGGGATGTCTTTTTAATTAGTTTGAAAGCGGGGGGAACGGGGCTGAATCTGACGGCGGCGGATTTTGTGATCCACATGGACCCCTGGTGGAATCCGGCGGTGGAAGACCAAGCCAGCGATCGCGCCCACCGCATCGGGCAACAACGCCCCGTCACGATCTATCGCCTCGTTGCCCAAGGCACGATTGAGGATAAAATTGTCGCCCTCCACCAAACCAAGCGCGACCTGGCCGATAGTCTGCTGGCGGGTTCTGATTTCAGCGGCAAAGTATCCACCGATGAGCTGCTCTCCCTGATTCGACAGTAGGATGGAGAGGATCAACCGTTCCCGATCCCTTTATCGAAATGTTGGCCGATTTTCCCCTGTGGCTCTCCCAATCGCTCGTACCCAGTTTGGGCATTGCGATGCAGGTTGAGCATGGCGATCGCTGTCCTCGCACCGGGCCGGTCTTGGTGATCAGTAACCATCGCAGCCTGCTCGATGCGCCGTTAATCATGGCGGCGATCAACCGGCCGGTGCGGTTTGCGTGCCATCGCTACATGAGTCAAGTGCCCCTGTTTAAAGACCTCGTGGCGGCCTACGGAGCCTTTCCCCTCGATGCCCCCCGCGCCCGTCATTCCCAGTTTCGCCAGCAGGCGATCGCCTTCCTCCAGCAGGGGCAGGTGGTGGGGCTTTTTCCAGAAGGGGGCCAGCCGATGGTGAATGTCACCCCTCCCCAAGAAATCCAGGGGTTTCATCGCGGCTTTGCCCACCTGGCCTATCAAGCCCCCGTCCCCCTGGCGGTGCTGCCGATCGCGATCGCTTCCCTGCGCGAAACCTGTAACCCCCGCTTTGCCCCCTTCCAAGTGTTCCACTTTTTTGACCCCGACGAACCCCTCTTTGATCGCCCCGGTTGGCATCCCTCTATCCACTATCACCAGGTCAAAATCACCGTCGGTCACCCCATTTGGCTCACGCCCCAAACCCGCCAACAGTACCATGGCCGCAACGGGGCCCGCCTCGCGAAAACCCTCACCCAAGCCTGTCATGCAGAAATTACCCAACTGTTGCATGATAGTTATGCGTGACCCCACCTCATTGTGTTTGATTCTGAACTCATGCCCCGTTCTGAGACCCTCCGCCTTTTTCGTCCCCTTCCGCCCCAACCCGATGCTCCCCTGTTGATCATCCTGCCGGGCATGGACGGCACGGGCAGCCTCTACAAAAGCCAGTTGGCCGGGTTGCGCCCCTATTTTGACCTCTATTGCCTCTGCATCGACCCGGAGGATCGCACGCCTTGGCCAGCATTAGCGGCAACCGTGGCGGCCCAGATTGAACCCATCCGGGCGGGGCGGCCGGTGTATCTCTGCGGGGAGTCGTTTGGGGCTTGTTTGGGGTTGCAGATGGTGGTGCAGGAGCCGCATCTGTGCGATCGCCTCATCTTGATTAACGCAGCGACGGCGTTTCGGTCTCCCCTGGGGACATCTTGGGCGATGGAACTGCTGCGCCATTTTCCCGCCGCGCTCTATGATGTGGCGACCCTGGGGCTATTGCCGTTCCTGATTACGGAGCATCGCGTACCGGACTACAACCGTCATGATCTAGTAGCGGCGATGCAGGCCGCTACGCCGGGCGGGGCAGCGTGGCGGGTGACGTTGCTCAGTGAGTTTGACCTCAGCGCACCACAACTCCAGAGCATTCCAACGCCGACCTTGGCCATCGGTGCGGAAGGCGATCGCCTCCTCCCCTCTGCCCAAGAAGCCCAACGCCTCGCCGCGCTCATCCCCCACGCCCAAGCCCACATCCTCCCAGCCAGCGGCCACACCTGCTTGCTTGAACCCACAGTCCAACTGGTGGACATCCTCGCCACCTGTCAGTTTTTACCCGATCAAACCCCCGTGATGGCCGCCAAACGTGCGATCGCTTCAATGCCCATCGCCTAGGATTCAGTCCATCGGTTCGCGATATCGCGTCTGTATCAGTCCTTCACAAAGGTTGCTCATAGATATCCCGACGATGACCAATCCGATCAATGAAAATGACTCAAATAGTCTGATCAAATTCATAGATTACGCGATAATCACCCACTCTCAACGAAAAAAAGCCTGCTAAATTTTCCGTCAAGGGTTTCGGCTGGATATTGGTGAAATTTTCTGCTAACCAATTGATTTTTTTGATCATTCGTTGTTGCACAGGACGGGAGAGTTTTTGTAAATCTTTTACCGCTTGTTCTTCATATTGGACTGTATAGGTCATTACTCTTCTCAACCTAGACGCTGCAACATCTCTGCGGTTGAAAGAGTTTTACTTTGGCCGGATAAACGTTGTTCTCGTTGACGCATTAAGCTAGCTTTAAATTCGGGCTTAATTTCGCCATTGACTTCGGATTCAATCAAGACTTCTTGAAGCACATCTTCTACCGTTTCACGAATCATCTCTTGAAAGAGTTCACGAAATTCTTCTACAGTGAGATCTTTTAATTGCATCTTCAAACTCCAGATCAAACACAGAATACTAAACCTGTTTCTATTGTGACATGGGCCGCCAATCCCCCGACGGAATGAACGCCGCCCAATAGTAGGGATGGGCATGGTCGGGACTATTCGCCATCTCT
>CAZCWE010000029.1:0-14010 GCA_964502285.1 uncultured Spirulina sp.
GTTATTTAATCCGCAACCTGAAAACCCGCAACCCGGCCGACCTGAAAGTCTGCACTCTCCTCAACGTGGAAGCCCGCCGTATTGTGCAGGTCCCGGTTGAATACAAGGGTTTTGACCTGCCCAATATCTTCGTTGTCGGCTACGGGCTGGACTATAACGAAAAATACCGCAATCTGCAGTTCATTGCCGAATTTGACCGCCCCGGTTAACACGTTGCCGGGGCAGGAAAAAGTACATAATTAAACCAGGTCCCAACAGACCCTCGGTTTAACTTCA
Organism: uncultured Spirulina sp.; assembly: GCA_964502285.1. Lineage (GTDB taxonomy): Bacteria > Cyanobacteriota > Cyanobacteriia > Cyanobacteriales > Spirulinaceae > Spirulina. The sequence continues at coordinate 277 of CAZCWE010000029.1, forward strand.
GAACCTTTTTCCCCAACCATCTGCAACCGTTCTCTGCTGCCTCTACAGACAACTTCCTTCGGCCTCCGGCCGGCTTAGGTAGAAATGGAATTCGGTCACAAGAACGGGCAGATCGCGCCCAGTTTGCGGCGGACTATGCGATCGCTTGCGACCAATTGAGCGATCGCCGTCCTCATCGTCTTTGTTTAGCCGCACCTGACCCGGTGCGCTTCTTCGCTCAATTTTGCGCTGCCGTTGTGACTCAAACCCCGGTTTTTCTCGGTAATCCGCGCTGGCAAACCCAGGAATGGCAACAGGTTTGGGAGATAGTGCAGCCGGATTTGATCTGGGGATTGTCGGAAGATTTGCAGGAAAACAAAATTCAGCCTCTGGCCTGTGCTCCGTCGGGCGATCCGGATGTTGCGATCGCATCGATCAACGGCCAGCCGATCATCGGGATTCCCACGGGCGGATCGTCGGGGCGGGTGAAATTTGCGATTCATACCTGGGAGACGCTGACGGCGGCGGTGATGGGGTTTTATGACTATTTCGATCGCCGTCCGGTGCAGAGTTATTGTGTGTTGCCGCTGTACCATGTCAGCGGTTTGATGCAGGGGTTGCGATCGCTCCTCACCGGGGGGCAATTTTGGCTAGGGGATTATCCGGCGTTGAAACGGGGGGAATTCCCGGCCGGATTCGAGTCGGATGGGTTCCTGTCCCTTGTGCCGACGCAATTACAGCAGCTCTTGAATTGTAAGGATGCGCCGCCCTGGTTGCGACAATTTCGAGCGATTTTCATCGGCGGTGCGCCTGCGAGTGCGGCATTGTGCGATCGCGCTGCATCCTTACGGCTCCCCCTCGCCCTCACCTACGGCATGACCGAAACCGCCGCCCAGATCGCCACCCTCAAACCCGCCGATTTCCTCGCGGGCAACCGCACGAGCGGGCCCCTTTTGCCCCATGCTCAGGTTGAGATTTTGCCGGATCAACGGGTGCAGATTCGGGCTGCATCCCTTTGTTGGGGGTACTATCCGGAACGATGGCGCGATCGCATCTTAATCACCGACGATCTCGGCCGCCTCGATCCTCACGGCCACTTAACCCTAATCGGGCGGCGGAGTCGGCAAATCATCACCGGGGGGGAAAATGTTGCCCCAGAAGAAATCGAAGCGGCCATCTTAGCCACGGGCAAGGTTGCGGATGTCTGCGTTGTGGGCGTGCCTGATCCCGTGTGGGGAGAAGCGATCGCCGCCCTCTATACCCCGCCCCGCTCACCATCCGAATTACACATCCTCCAAACCCACCTCCGCCACACCCTCGCCCCCCACAAACTCCCCAAACAGTGGCACGGCTTAGCCCACTTGCCCCGCAATCCCCAGGGCAAGCTCGACTATGCTCAGATGCGAGCGATCGCCCATCCCCCCACGGTGTCAGACTACAATCAACAATAGACTGTGTTGTAAGAAAAACCTGTTATGGCAACCTATCCCGGCCTCTCTAGCGACGCCTTCCGACATCCCCTCGATGCCCAAGCGGAACAAGCCCTGCGCTCCATTCCGGGGTTTCAGCAGTTCACCCGGGGCTTTGTCGAATATCTTTACGAACGCCCCCAGCACGTTTATCTAATGGGCAACTGCATCGAAGTGGGGCCCCGCCAATACGCCACCATCTACGGCATTTTTCGGGAGTGCGTGCGGGATCTCAGCCTGGCTGTGGAACCCCATCTTTTTGTGAGCCAAAATCCTGAAGTGAATAGTTATTCCCTCGGCTCCGATCATCCCAGTATGGTGATCAATTCCGGTGCATTGGACTTGCTCAACGAAGCCGAATTGCGCACCGTCATCGCCCATGAATTGGGCCACATTAAATGTGGTCATACGGTGCTCAAGCAAATGGCGATCTGGGCGATGGAAGCAACGCAATTGATCGGCGATCTCACCTTGGGAATTGGGAAAATGCTCACGCCCGGCTTGGTGTTTGGCTTTTATGAATGGAGTCGAAAGGCGGAGCTTTCCGCCGATCGCGCCGCCCATTTAGTGGTTGAGGATCTGCAACTCGTGGCGCAAACGATGCTGAAACTGGCCGGTGGGAGTCAGAAATACGCCCATGAATGCAGCTTGTCTGAATTTATGAACCAAGCGGAACGCTATCAGGCGCAAGACAAGGACGAACTCAACCAGATTTATAAATTCCTGCTCTACAACGGCGGTCGCGGTGCGTTAATCACCCATCCGTTCCCCGTCGAGCGGCTCCATTTCCTGCAACAATGGTCAACCTCGGAGCAATACCAACGGATTCGCAATGGCCACTACACCACGGCTCCGGAGGGGGCAGTGGACGTATCCGCCCAGGAAAGCAGTCGGGAAGTGGATTCCCTCCAACGCCAAATCGAGCGGCTTCAGGCGGAAATCGACCGGGTGCGGGGGCGATCGCAACGTCAATAATGCTGAATGTGATCACGATCAACCCGCATTTAGATGGGAATCAGCAGCGGGTTCGATAGAGATCATCGTGGAAATTACTGAAATCCTTAATAGTCAATGTATCCTAGGAAAAAGATGAGAGGACTCTGCGACGGTGTGGGTCTCCGGCTCGCTCATCCGAACCCTACGTTTCGATTGGTGCTTCATGTTTAAGGCTAGGTGAACGATGATCTATAAATTTTTCCTTGATGTTGTTCGTAACTGTTCACCAGAAATTGCGCTTGATGAGTTTAAAGCTCTTTTCTTAGAGCATCGCTCTCATCCGGGGAATTTATCGGCTTTTTCTGATCTTGTTCTCCTCCTTAAACATGGTGAAAAGGATGAGTTTTTAGGAACGTTGAAGCGGTGTTGTTACATCTTAGTGAATAACTGGGAAACCCAACGTAAAACGCACTGCATTCCGGCATTGGTGGCAAGTTTCACAGAGGTTAACTGGGATGTACCCGTCGCCAGTAAGCCGCGTCAGTATCTCGCAGCGTGGTTAAAAGAGTTTGTCTCAAGTCAGGATTATGAGGATTTAAAGTTATTTACGGCGCAGCATCTACCGTCTAAAGCACAGAACAAGAAGGATGAAGACGCGCCAGAGCCGCACTGGAGTACCCGCTACACCTCCTATCTGCTCGTGCCCCAATTCATGAATGCGGAAAATTCACCAGAACAGCGAGCCGTAGCCCAAAAGCGATCGCAGGAACTCAAGGATAAGTTTAAGTTTGACTTAGCGATGTATACGGCGCGATCGCAGTCGGGAATGCGAGGCCCTGAGAAGAATCTCCAAAATCCCACCGGCTTAGGGGATGATGTGCTTCGTCTCATCAAAACGATTGTGGCACGTCAAGGCCGCTACAGTTATTCCCACTTTGCGAATATCTTTCTCAAGCAAATTCAAGGGTTAAGCTTCGACGAATTTAAAAGGGCATTGTGCAACTATTTATCCTACTCCACGAATCCCGCCGTCCAGCAAAACTCAGTGAGCCGACAGTTACTCCGACGCATTAAAAAACTCTACCCAGACTATAGTGATGACATTCTCGATGAAGCCTTAATCCTCCGCACCTGCAATCGAGTGATTGACTTTCTAACCGTCGAACGGGATGACACACCCTCAGAATTTTTTGTTTTCATCCTCACCCAGGGCCACGCGCTAACTCTTGTGGTTTTGCTGCTTAAAATTGTTTTGGCCTGTCCTAATTCGAGAATCCATTTAGAGCATCAAGTTGCAAAATTAATTCGCTACTACATGCAATATCCTGTGGATGATTGTGATTGGGTCGTCAACTTCTTTGAAGTGTTTAATATTGCGTTTGCGATTCATGGCGATCGCAATGTGGAATACAACCTGATCCGGATTCGACGCGGTAACCCCACCGATCCTCACACCTCAGATCAAGACTTGATGGATAACTATCGCATTTTTTCCCAATACAAGGACGGTGCAAGCCCAAAGTTGATCCCCTTTGAAAAACCATCCTCCCAACACCCCATGACATCCTGAATTGGAACGACTGTCCGGTTAACATCGGGACAGACAACGCAGCAATTCACGGGGCTAAAGAATGATCAGCAAAGCACGAGTGTTAGGGGTAACGGCGGTTCAGGGGGCGATCACGCTGGGGTGGGTGCTGTACGCGCTCTATTTGCCGCAACTCTTGACGGAACTGGGGTTAGCGCCGGAGTGGGCGGGGTTGTTGCTGACGATTGAGCATGGGTTAGAGGTGGTGATTGAGCCGATCGTGGGGCGGTTGTCCGATCGCAGCCAACGGTTGCTAGGGACGCGCTACCCCTGGATTGTGGTGGGGAGTTTGGTGGCGGCGACGCTGTTGATGGGGTTTCCGGCAGTGGTGGTGTGGGGAAAAGCCGCGCCGATGCTGTTGATCGGGGTGGCGATCGCTTGGGCTTCGGCCATGGCTGTGTTTCGGAGTCCGGTGATGAGTCTGCTGGCCACGGCAGCTCCCCAGCCCCAGTTACCCCTCGCGGCCAGTGCTCTAACTCTGGTGCAGCAGATTATCGGGGCACTGCGGTTCACGGTGTACGGGATGATCTTGAGTTGGGGGCCAGGATTTGCCTTTGGCTTGGGGTCGGTGGTGCTGTTGGGGGCGATCGCTTTTCTCCGCTGGGCGATTCCCCCCCAACCCGATCAGCCCCAAGCCCTAGAGCCCGCCCCCGCTCCCCTCACGCCTCTGAAAATCGCCCTGATTGTCGGGGTGGGTCTTACTCTTTCGGTGGGGTTGCGCTTTATTTTTGCCACGATCCCGATGTTGGTGGCGGTGGTGTTCAGCCCCGAACAAAAGACCCTGGGGAGTTTGGCGTTTAGTCTCACGGTGGCGATCGCTGCCCTGCCCGTGGGCTACGCGGCGACGCGCTGGGGCAATGGGGTGACGATGGTGGGCGGTGCTGTGGTGGCGGCGTTGGGGCTGGCGGTAATGCTGGGTAATCCGCAGCCGTTGATGGTGATCATCGGGGTGGCGATCGTGGCAATTCCCCTCAGTGGTGTGCTCAATGGCGCAATTCCGTTTGTGCTCAACCTTGTGCCTGCAACGGATAAAGGCTTTGGATTGGGGTTGTATTTTGGCGCGTTGGGGGGTGGGTTTAGCTTTTTTGATTTGGTGTTTAAGTCCCTGGCTCCTGTGGCAACAGTGCAGGGGACGGGGGGCGCGATCGCGCTCCTCTGTGCTGCGGGTCTAATTGCCTACAGCCAACGCCAGACCGCCCCACAGTCCTAAGATCGAGCCAGATCCACAGCCGGGCTTCGACTCCGCTCAGCCCTCGGTTATTCAAAAATTCACCATTAATCTTAGATGCCCTAACCTGAATTATTCACCAGTTGCTGTAATCCTTGCTGGCTGGACAGCCTACAAAACAGACTGTTTTTTGAGTAAATTGCTGGATTGCTTTCCAGAAGGGGGTTTCAGCGATTTTCAAAAATCGTCATGAATAATCCAGGCTAAGCAGCACTATCACTGCTATGGCCCTGGGTCAGTTAGGAAAAATTCGCCGATTGCACCAAGGGCGAGAGGGGGCCGAGTTGCTCTGCACCATTTACCGCCAATTCGCTATGGCAGAGAATCAACCGCTGATCCACCCGTGCAATCAGATCCCGCAAGACACGATCCAGGCGATCGCGTTTGTCCTGCTCTTGCTCCTCCGTGCTCCACGGTTGCCCTAAGCGATCGCGCAAAAAAAGCGGATAGGCAAACAGACCCGTCGCGCCCCCCTCTTGCCAGAGCACCGACCCCACATCAAGCCAAAATTGCCAGGGGTGCGATCGCCGCAACGTCCGGTATTGATAAATGGTTGCCAAAAGCACCGCATTATCCGGCTTCCCTTGACGACTGGGGTAGGCATTGGCAGTAATTGTGCCGCGCCGCAACAGTTTAATAAACTGCTCTAACGTCTCTGAATGGCTGCGTTTGGGGGAACCACTTTGCTCTAAGCGTCGCTCCACCTCCCAAAAATGTTGCGCCGTTTCCATCAATTCCCGCAACACAGACAATTCGCCATAGGTGAGTTGCGGCCGCGTTGTGCCGAAAAAATGTTGAATGGCACGATTCAAGACCTGGGCAGGTTTTTCGGTGTATTGGGGCGGGTCTTGGGCGAGGTGCGATCGTTGCCGGTCAATCCAAGCGTAGATCTGTTCATAGGCGGCGACCACTTGATGCCCAAACCGATCCCAGCGATCGTAATCCATGATCGGCAAAAGGTGGGGATGATCCGGGGCGAAATGATAGCAGTGATCCGACAGCAGCCCCGCCCGCACTGGATCGATGGTGGCGGCAGGGCTGCGATTGGGTAACGGCGGACTGAGCACCACGAGCATTTCGGCGATGCGATCGCGCTCCGTCAGATGACCCAAATTCGGATAAACCAACGTGAGCAAGGTTAACAATGCCCGCACCAACGGCGACGTAATCAGGGGGCGTTGCTCATTGAGGGGTTCAACGGCAATCTGATTTTTACTGAGGATGTCGATCAGGGTATAGCGGGCGATCGCATCCAAGCCCGGCGCAATCACCGCAATATCCGCCGCCTTGATCCCCTCCTCCTGCACAGCGCGAATAATCCGATCCGCCGTTGCCCGCAACAACGAAGCCCGCGACACCGGTAAATAGTGCTCGATGCGATCGTGGCGCGTTTGCCGGAGTTGCACTACCTCCACCTGCGGCGGCAAGTCCAGCAATTGCGGTGAGTCTGAAGCCAGCGCAGCCAGCAACGGGGTCAACGCCTCCGTCAGGCCAGCGGTGCGCGTCAAGGTCTCACATTGCTCAAATTTCTCCTGAAGTTGCCACAGAGCTTGCGGGTCTGCATTCAACCCCAAACGGCTCTGACCATGGAGGTTATAGGTCGCCACACAATACACTTGATGATCTAAAAACGTGCGCAAAATATCCGCTGCCAAGGCCGGATAGTCGTCCAAATCATCGGCAAACACCGCCTGATAGCGGCGCAAAAGTTGCGCTTCATAGCTGGGATTGCCCAGGAGATAGCGACTGTACAGATCATAGATCACACCATAGGAGAGAAACCCCCGCTCCAAACACCAGGTGTACCACTCCTGCAAGAGTTCCCCCCGCTGGCAACTGACATCCGCCTTCTCATCCCAGCGCAACTCTGGCAACCCTGCACAGAGCAGATCGGCAATCTTGCTTAAGGGTGTTCCCCCCGCCCCCGCCAGTTGCAACAGATCCAGGGTATCGCGCACAAAGCGGTATTCCATCATGCCGCTGTTGTCCTGTTGCAAGGCTTCTAGGGGCGATCGCCATAACTGCGTTGCGAGTTCTTGCTCGGTTTCCGGGCGGAGATGGAGGGGAAATTGGGCGTTGAGCTTGAGGGCTTGGAAAATGAGTGGCCAAAACAGCGATACCTCATCTTTCATGAAGGCGATCGGCGTTTTCATCACGATTGGCTCATGGATGATCACGTCGGCCAAGAGGCGATCGCTCAAATCCCGCTGATTAGCCGTGCTGGCCGTCAAGACTAAAACCGCCGGAGTGATGGCGGGCCGTCCCTGTTTGGGTAACGGCAGCGATCGATGCTGACCCGTCCATTGCTCAAACATCTCCAACAAACGCCGGGTCTTCCCGCTCCGGCTCGACCCTGAAATCCACAGTGAACGCATAGAACTCGTTAGGAATTGAGCTTAAAGGCTTCGAGAAACAGACCGTACATGAAGCCAATTTTTAGGGCATTGACCACATCCCCCAAGGCGATGCGGGGCGATCGCTGACTTTGGGCATAGATTAAACGGCTGATCACCTCCGTCACGGCCACACAAAAGGCCGCGATCGACACATCCCAGATCGCCAGTTGCCCCGTCGTACTCGATACCCCACTGGCGATGAAAAACCCCAGCAGCAAACCAATCACCACCAGCGACAACCGCCGCCACGGATTACTCGCCCATTGGGTGGTGCGATCGCCCACCCCCGTTAACAAGCCATTCAACCGCGTTCGTTGCATCGTGCTCTGCCCTCAAACCTGTCCCCTCACTTTAGCCCTCAGGACTCCAACTGCTCAAGCTGTTGATACTGCATTCCCCACTCATGCATCACCGCCAAAATTGGCCGCAGACTTTCCCCCAACCCCGTCAGCGAATACTCCACCTTCGGCGGCACTTGGGCGTACACCTGACGATGCACAATGCCATCCGCCTCCATTTCCCGCAATTGTTGGGTCAGCATCTTTTGGGTGATTCCCGTTAAGGCCCGCTGCAACTCCCCAAAGCGCCGCACGCCCCCTAATAATTCTCGTAAAATCAATACTTTCCAACGCCCTCCGATGATGCTTAATGTCCGCTCAACGGCACAATAGACCTGTTTATTCCCAACTTGTGGAATGGATTCTTGAGTCGCCATAGTATCGTTTTGGGTACTACCTTACTTTTTAGTGCTTACTGTGCAAACCGCTGGTACTCGGTTTAAAGTCTAATTATAGAAGATTCAGCCTTAATTCTGGCTGAGTTTTAAACACAATAAATTGTCCCGTTATTCAGCGCAAAGTTCATGAGTAAGCCCGTTATTTTCGATCAAAAGCCTGCTGTTTTAGACCTTGAAGCCGGAACTTATTTTTGGTGTAGTTGTGGTCAATCTAAAAATCAGCCGTTTTGTGATGGTGGCCATCAGGGTACTGACTTCACTCCGGTTAAATTCGAGCTTGAAGCCGCTCAAAAGGTTGCATTGTGTAACTGCAAGCACAGTGCGAATCAGCCGTTTTGTGATGGTGCTCATGCCGCTCTTTAAGGGGTTGGCATGGTGTGGGTTGAGGGGCGCGATCGCATCACCAACCCGCTCATCAGAATACGCAGCGAAATTTCTCTGATGTCTTTGAATGTGGGGCGATTGAGGTCATCATTAACAACAACAGCATCGCCCCACATCCCTTCACTTTGGGTTAGTTCTAACAGGAGTACTGCCCAGAAAACCCCCTACAATACTAGAGTTTTCTTTTTCGAGGAGGTCTTTATGTTACAAGTTCGGAAAAGTCAGGAACGAGGTCACGCGAATCACGGTTGGTTAGACTCATACCATACTTTTTCGTTCGCGAGTTATTATGACCCAAACCAGATGAGCTTTCGCAGCTTACGGGTGATTAATGAGGATCAAATTGATCCCGGTGCTGGGTTTCCTACCCATGGTCATCGTGATATGGAAATTATTACCTATGTGCTCAATGGTGCGTTAGAACATCGGGATAGTTTAGGCACAGGATCGGTGATTCGTCCGGGAGAAGTGCAACATATGAGCGCGGGGACGGGGATTCAACACAGTGAATATAACCATTCCCAGCGTGAACCGGTGCATCTGTTGCAAATTTGGATTACGCCTAACCAAACGGGGATTGAGCCGCGCTATGCTCAGCGCGAATTTCCCATTGCCACGGAAATCGGCAAGCTGCATCTGGTGGCGGGGCCGGTGGGTGAAGTGGAGGATGTGATTCCGGTGCAGCAGGATATGCGCCTTTATGCGGGACAGTTGGCGGCGGGCGATGAAATTCAGCAGACGATCGCACCCGATCGCTACGTCTGGATTCAGGTGGTGCGGGGCGAAGTGGTGGTGAATGAAACGCCCCTCCAAGCTGGGGATGGCGTGGCGATCAGTGAAGAGGACGCAGTGGCGATCGCAGCCACCACCGCAGCGGAGTTATTACTCTTCGATCTGCCGTAACAGCATCTGAAACCTTAATTTGGTGAGAGCTTGAAGCACGATCGCCTCCCTTGTCTATGCAATGGGAGTGAGATCGCAGTTCAAGTTCTCACGCATGATCTGGGTGCGATCGCCCAAAACGCCCATGATCCACCCCCTAATCCAAATAAAATATAAAGATTCTTCGTCTTTGTCTCCCATATTCAACTACATTTTTCTCAAAATGTAACGTTTTAAAAATAACTATTTCAGATCATTTCGCTTGATTGGGAAAAATCAATTAACGCCTGAGTATAGCAGGTCTTGGAGTCCGTCTTATTATCTTGAAAACACCCTGATCATTCGGGTTTTTTGGCTATTTCTGATCGGTTCTTACCCAGATATTCCTGTTAGGATAAAGCTAGATGCAACCAACGGAGACTTTATGGCATCCTCCCAACAGATTAAACAGTACCTTGCCTATTGGGTTCAGCTTGGCAAGGGAATCGTAATTGGCGATCGCCCTCCTGTTTACTGCAAGACAGTTTTGGCGCAGGAAACCTACTGCAATGAATTTGAATCCATTTGGCAACAAATCGAAGCGTGTCACGGCGAACGATGCCACATCACAGGGACTGATCAAGAATTAGCAGAACTCTTTTCAGAGCAGTGGGAGATCACCGCCTGTTATCGGTGCGAACTCTTCGTTCCCCAAAAAACGCGGGGGATGCCCGCCACCGCCTGCCCCTGCGCAGATCTTGACAACTGGCCCAACCTAGAAATTCCCAAACCTCGGCTTCCCCTCAGTAGCCACGGGCATCTCGCCAAGATCCGCCAACGCCTCAGCAATGTTGCCTATCCGTCCAAATTGGCGCAACCGCTGCCCCGCGACCCCGACCTGTCGGAAAGTGCCGGGATTGACTGCGCTCTCAAGCTCCATCTGGCTAAAGCCAAAGCGACGGCAGCGCCAGAGTCGCCCATCTATCCTCCAGAGCAAGGCCGCGATCGCCCGCCGTCCAACGGCACTCACCCCGCCTCACGTCCCCATGTTCAGCCCGTCACCTCCGACTGTGACGAAGCCGAGGTGAGTTGTTGAGTGAGACGCTCGATCGCCGTCTGATATTGCAAATCCCGTGCTGAGGCGATGTCCTGCCGCGTGATTGGCTCTTGAGACACCACCTGATCGGGCAGGATGCCGAGGCGATGGATGTCATGGTGATTGGGGGTTTCATATTTAGCCACCGTCACCGCGAGCCCCGAATCATCGGGCAGTTCAAACAGGGATTGAATCAAGCCCTTGCCAAAGGTGCGATCGCCGATTAATTCCGCCCGACCGTTATCCTGCAACGCTCCGGCCAGGATTTCGCTCGCACTAGCAGTGCCTTTGTTCACCAACACCACCAGGGGGGCCGTGGTCAGGGCATTGTGGGCCGCGGTGAAACTGTCAAACATACCTTGGCGGTTGACCGTATAGACAATCGTGGCATCATTCAGCCACAGTCCCGCAATCTCAATGCCGGCCTGGAGCAGCCCCCCCGGATTATTGCGCAGGTCGAGGATATACCCTTGCGCACCTTGGCGTTGCAGTTGGGCGAGGGCGTGTTCCAATTCCCGGTAGGCGTTGGCGCTGAATTGCGAGAGACGGAGATAGCCGATGGGGGTATCGGGAATGCGCGTATCCAATTCGGCCACCACGGGGTTGAGGTTGATGCGATCGCGCACCACCGTAAACTCATAGGTTGCCTCCGTGTCGGGCCGTTTGACCTCTAAGGTGACACGGCTTCCCCGCTTGCCCCGCATCAGGTTCGCCGCTTCTTCGAGGGATAATGCGTTCGTGGAGTGATGATCAATGGCCAAAATGCGATCGCCCGCCAGAATCCCCGCTTGATCCGCCGGAGAGTCTGCGATCGGCGCCACCACCTCCAACTGATGGCTATTGGGATTGAGATCAATCTGTAACCCCACCCCCGACAGCGACCCCGACGTACTCACCTGCAAACTGCGATACTGCTCCGGCCGCAACAACCGCGTAAACGGATCATCCAACGTCCCCAGCATCTCCTCGATCGCCCCATAGGCCGCCTCACGATCCGGAAGGGGTTGCCGCAAATACTCCTGGCGCAGTCGCCACCAGTTGTGATCATTAAACGTGTCATCTAAGTAGGCTTGATTGACAATCCGCCATGCTTGCAAAAAAATCTTTTGATCCTCGGAGAACGCATGAGCCGTCGGCATCACACCCCAACTCACCAGCCAGATCAGCAAACACAACGCAAAATTGACCCAAAATTGACGTTTCTTCATTAGTAATTGTTGTCATGCTGAGTGAACCCCCCCAAAATGGGATGCACGCCTCATCCCTCTAGGGCTACTTTTCGGTATTATAGTTCTTAGTGTCGGAGCACCATAACCCAAGTGACTCCACGCACCGAACTCAATCGTAAACATATTTGTCCCAGTCGCGGGCTGGCAGTCCGAGACGTTAAACGGGCGCAAGCGAAGGTCACAGGATCTCCTCAAACAGATTCGCCCCCTTCAGATGCGCCAACTCTCTAGCTCTCAAGCCAGACAAGCGTTTGGATTGAGTGGAATTCTCGTCTATTGTGGCTAGGATGACCATTCATCGCAGTCGTCAGACTGTGTCCCTAGAGAACCTGTCAACGCCTTCTTTCATTACTCAGCACTGAATTCAAGCTCCATGTTTACCAAACAAGTTACTGACTCCAAAACATACCAATGGTTTCAGGAGCGTCTTGAGATCCAAGCCATCTCAGATGACATCAGCAGCAAATATGTCCCCCCCCACGTCAATATTTTCTATTGCTTGGGCGGTGTCACGCTGGTCTGCTTCCTAATCCAATTTGCCACAGGCTTCGCCATGACCTTCTATTACCGCCCCACGGTAACGGAAGCGTTCAACTCCGTTCAATACCTGATGACCGAAGTGAATTTCGGTTGGTTGATTCGGTCAGTCCATCGCTGGTCTGCCAGCATGATGGTGCTGATGATGATCCTCCACGTCTTCCGCGTCTACCTGACCGGTGGTTTCAAGCGTCCGCGTGAACTCACCTGGATCACTGGCGTTGTGATGGCGGTGTTGACGGTCTCCTTCGGCGTGACCGGCTACTCTCTACCCTGGGACCAAGTGGGCTACTGGGCGGTGAATATCGTCTCCGGTGTCCCCGCAGCGATTCCCGTGGTGGGCGACCAACTGGTTGAACTGATGCGCGGTGGCGTGTCGGTGGGCCAAGCGACCCTCACCCGTTTCTACAGCCTCCACACCTTTGTGTTGCCGTGGATGATTGCCGTGTTCATGTTGGCTCACTTCTTGATGATCCGCAAACAAGGCATCTCTGGCCCCCTCTAACGTCCACAGAATTCATTGCTGTAGGCTGTGTCCATAGCTTGCTGACTGTTGGTACAACACTGACACTGATAAAGGAGAAATTACGTAATTATGTCCACGCTGAAAAAGCCTGACTTAAGTGATCCGAAGATGCTCGCAAAACTTGCGAACGGCATGGGTCACAACTACTACGGAGAACCGGCTTGGCCCAATGACCTGCTCTACACTTTCCCGATTGTGATCATGGGTACGATCGCATTGATTGTGGGTCTGGCCGTGCTCGACCCGGCCATGGTGGGTGAACCGGCGAACCCCTTCGCCACTCCCCTGGAAATCTTGCCGGAATGGTATCTCTACCCCACCTTCCAAATTTTGCGGGTGGTTCCCAACAAACTGCTGGGGATTGTGGCTCAAGGGGCGATTCCCATGGGCTTGATGCTCGTGCCCTTCATTGAAAATGTGAATAAGTTCCAAAACCCCTTCCGTCGCCCGGTGGCCACGGCGGTGTTCATGTTCGGAACTGTGGTCACGCTGTGGCTTGGAGCGGGTGCGTTATTCCCCATTGATGAGTCATTGACCTTGGGCTTGTTCTAGATCCACGTCACGACACATTGATCAAAAATAAAACCGGAACCCTGCGATCGCAGGGTTCTTTTTTGATCTGCCGTGATCCCGCGTGATCCCCCCTTGGTGATAGACTTTTCCTTGGCATCCGTTACAATACGCCGCCTAAATACGATTTAAAAATAAGAGGACTAGATTCTGTGGAAAGTACGCTTGGATTAGAAATTATTGAAGTTGTTGAACAAGC
>CAZCWE010000029.1:14110-17309 GCA_964502285.1 uncultured Spirulina sp.
TAGATTCTGTGGAAAGTACGCTTGGATTAGAAATTATTGAAGTTGTTGAACAAGCCGCCCTCGCTTCAGCCAAATGGATGGGTAAAGGCGAAAAAGACACAGCCGATGAAGTTGCTGTGGAAGCGATGCGGGAGCGGATGAATAAAATTCACATGCGCGGTCGCATTGTGATCGGGGAAGGCGAACGTGACGATGCTCCCATGCTCTACATTGGCGAAGAAGTGGGGATTTGCACTCAGGAAAACGCCGCTGCTTTCTGCAACATGGAAGAACTGGTCGAGATTGACATTGCCGTTGACCCCTGTGAAGGCACTAACCTTGTTGCCTACGGTCAACCGGGTTCGATGGCGGTGCTGGCGATTTCCGAAAAAGGTGGCTTATTTGCCGCGCCTGACTTCTACATGAAGAAATTGGCGGCTCCCCCGGCAGCTAAAAACCACGTTGACATCAACAAAAGTGCCACCCAAAACCTGCAAATTTTGTCGGAATGTCTCGATCGCTCCATTGAAGAATTGGTGGTGGTGGTGATGGATCGGTCTCGCCACAAAGACCTGATCGCTGAAATCCGCAATGCTGGGGCGCGGGTGCGCTTGATTAGTGATGGGGACGTTTCGGCGGCGCTGTCCTGTGCCTTTGCCGGAACCAATATTCACGCCCTGATGGGGATTGGTGCAGCTCCCGAAGGGGTGATTTCTGCGGCCGCGATGCGCTGCCTTGGCGGTCACTTCCAAGGTCAATTAATCTACGATCCTGAAGTGGTGAAAACGGGTCTGATTGGCGAAAGCAAAGAAGGCAACATTGCCCGCCTCAACAGCATGGGCATCACGGATATTGACCGGGTGTATGATGCGGGTGAACTGGCTTGCGGTGAAACGGTGCTGTTTGCTGCTTGCGGGATTACCCCCGGCACGTTGATGGATGGGGTTCGCCTCTTCCACGGTGGCGCACGGACTCAAAGCTTGGTCATTTCTAGCCAATCCCAAACGGCTCGTTTTGTGGATACGGTGCATATGTTTGATCAACCGAAGTACATTCAATTGCGCTAGGGTTTACGCCTAGTTGCCCGATGTAACGGGTAAAACTCCCTCGATGTCTGGTGCTATGACCGGATCGAGGGAGTTTTTGATGGCACGATCGCACCCTTGCCCACGGCGGGTCAGAGTCTGAATTTTTGTTAAATCTTATTACTGACAATCATGGGGCAGGAGGGAAATGTCCAACAATAGGCAGGTAATGTAACAGAGCGTTTAACACTAAATTTTATGAACATTGCAGTGGTTGGCTTAAGCCACAAGACCGCACCCGTGGAAGTGCGCGAAAAGCTCAGTATTCCTGAATCGGAAATTGAGGCTGCGATCGCCCACCTCAAAACCTATCCTCACATCGAAGAAGTGGCGATCCTCAGCACCTGTAACCGCTTAGAAATCTACTTTGTGGCGACGGAAAGCGAACCCGGTGTCGTGGAAATCACGCAATTTCTCTCAGAAAAAAGTGGATTGCCGCTCCTGCAACTGCGCCGCCACCTGTTCACCCTGCTGCACCAAGATGCCTTGCGCCACCTGATGCGCGTTGCCGCCGGGCTAGATAGTTTGGTGCTCGGTGAAGGGCAAATTCTCGCCCAAGTCAAAACCACCCATAAACAATCTCAGAAATATAAAGGGATTGGCCGCCTCCTCGATCGCCTCTTTAAGCAAGCAATCACGGCGGGTAAGCGGGTACGCACCGAAACCAATATCGGCACGGGGGCAGTTTCGATTTCCTCGGCGGCGGTGGAATTGGTGCAAATGAAGCGGGATGACCTCGATCGCTGCAAGATTGCCATCATCGGGGCGGGCAAAATGTCGCAACTGTTGGTGAAACACCTGTCCTCGAAAGGGGTGCAGGAAATCACGGTGGTCAATCGGTCGTTGAAGCGATCGCAAGATCTCGCCAAGCAATTCCCGGATGTGTCATTGGTGTTGCGGCCCTTGGATGAAATGCTCGATGCGATCGCCGCGTCAGACATCACCTTCACCAGCACCGGAGCCACCGACCCCATCGTCGATCGCGCCAAACTCAGCACCATCCTCGCCCCCAATCAACCCCTAATGCTCGTGGACATTTCCGTCCCCCTCAACATCCACCACGACGTAGAAGAGCTGACCAACGTGCAAAACTTCAACGTCGATGATCTCAAAGCCGTTGTCGCCCAAAACACCGCCCAACGCCGCCAAATGGCCCAAGAAGCCGAGACCCTCCTCGAAGAAGAAGTCGCCGCCTACGAAGTGTGGCGACGCTCCCTCGAAACCGTCCCCACGATCAACTCCCTGCGGCACAAAATCGAAGGCATCCGCGAGCAAGAACTCGAAAAAGCCCTCTCCCGCCTGGGGGTCGAATTTGCCGACAAGCACCAAGAAGTGATCGAAGCCCTCACCCGTGGCATCGTCAACAAAATCCTCCATGAACCCATGGTGCAACTGCGGGCCCAGCAAGACATTGAAGCCCGTCGCAAAGCGGTGCAATCGCTGCATCTCTTGTTTAATCTCGACTCCAGCGAACAATATTCATAACCTGGATTTTTCTATAACCCTGCCTGGTTTTCGCTGTCGCTCAAAGGGCGCGATCGCCAGGCAGTATGCTGATTGATGTTCTTAACCCCCCACCTGCCATGAGCGACACTATCTTTGGCAAGATTATCCGCCGCGAAATTCCCGCTGATATCGTCTACGAAGATGATCTCTGTCTCGCCTTCAACGACATCAGCCCCCAAGCCCCCACCCACATCTTGGTCATCCCCAAAAAACCCATTCCCCGCCTCTCCGACTCCCACAGTGAAGACCACGCCCTCCTCGGCCACCTGCTCTGCATGGTGCGCCTAATTGCCACCAACGCCGGACTGAGTAACGGCTATCGCGTCGTGATTAACAATGGCCAAGACGGCGGACAAACCGTAGACCACCTCCATCTCCACATTCTGGGCGGCCGCGCCATGGCCTGGCCCCCCGGTTAATTTCTGAGAATGTCTCGCGATCCCTTTACAATTCGCAATGATTTCTTTATCATAGATGTCAGGTTATCCATTTCATTTTTCGGATACCCGTACATTTCAGTTAAGCAATAATCTGAATATGACTACTACAGTTCAAACCCAACAAGGCGGCTCCCTTTGGGAACGCTTTTGCCAATGGGTCACCAGCACCAACAACCGCCTCTACGTGGG
>CAZCWE010000030.1:0-4270 GCA_964502285.1 uncultured Spirulina sp.
TACCGTTGGACACGTTGGATCAAAATATTGTCTGTCAGGATGCGTTATTTACCGAATGGCCCAAAGCTAACGCCATTATCGGAAATCCGCCGTTTTTAGGAGGTAATAGAGTACGACAAGTACTAGGAGATGAATATAGTGAGAAAATTTTTGCTAGGTTTCCCAAAGTAAAATCACAAGTAGATTTTTGCTGTTATTGGTTTAGACTTGCTCATGAAAATTCATCTAAAAATGAACGAGTTGGTTTAGTTGGAACCAATACTATTAGCCAAGGAAACACTAGAATAGCATCTCTAGATTACATAACTCAAAATGGAGGCTATTTACACGATGCCATTTCTACTCAGAAATGGTCAGGTGATGCAAAGGTTTATGTCAGTTTAGTTAACTGGCAATATCACAAGTCACAAGAACTCTATTTAGACAATACTCTCGTCAAGAAAATAAACTCTTCGTTGAAATCGGATACATCCGTTTCTGAATCTTTGACTCTTAAAGTGAATAAAAATTTTTGTTTTGAGGGAGCCAAACCCAATGCAAAAAATTTCTTGATTTCTGAAAGCTATGTTGATGAATGGATTCAAGAAAAATCAGAAAATGAATCTGTTTTAAAACCCTTTTTAGATGCGAATGATTTAACCAAAGAACCTAATGGAAAACCAAGCAGATGGATCATTGATTTTGAGAATCGTACTCTCGAAGAAGTTTCTTGTTTCAATCATCCTTTTGAATATGTAAAAATTCACGTCAAGCCTGAAAGAGAAAACTGTCGAGAAAAAGTATTACGGGAAAAATGGTGGCGTTTCAAAAGAACTCATGCGGCCATGAGAGATGCACTTAATCCTCTCGATCAGTATTTTGCAATCCCAGCACATTCAAAATGGTTTATTTTTGTTCCCTCACAAGCAAGCTGGTTGCCAGGAAACTCTACAAAAGTGGTTGCTTCGGATGATTTTTATATTTTGGGAATTTTGACCTCTAAAACTCATCGAGTTTGGGTCAAAGCGCAAAGCTCAACCCTAAAAGGTGATACCCGTTACACTCACAAAACTTGTTTTGAAACCTTCCCCTTTCCGCAAACCCCAGCGCGGAAGATTGTTGAGAAAATTCGGGCGGCTGCTGTTGAATTGCATGAATATCGCAGCGAGCAAATGGAGCGCAAACAATGGGGGATCACCAAACTGTATAACGCCTACTTTGATGAACCCGCCAGCCAACTGTATAAACTCCATCAAAAACTCGATGCCCTCGTCCTCCAAGCCTACGGATTTAGCCCCGACGATGACCTGCTTGAAAAACTCCTCGCCCTCAACCTCGAACTCGCCGCCAAAGAACAAGCCGGAGCAGCGGTGATTGGCCCCTACGATCCGAATCGCAACAAAGACTAGAGAACGGCTTCGAGGAGATCGAAAAGTTGGCCGAACTCGTAGGCATCGACGAGGCGCAGGAGAGATGGCGCGATCGCATCATGCGCTGGAGCCAGTTCCGTAATGAGGGTCTTCATCTGATCCGCTCGTCCCGTTTGCACCGCCTCATGAAACCGCACTAACCACGGCTGGGGTAACGAAGCTAAATCTGCCGGGGTCAGCGTCATTCTGAGATCGGGGGGCGCGGGGATATCCGGCTGCTGTGCAAATTGAATCCCTAGATGATCTTGGAGTAATTGGATCATGTCTTCCGCTTTAAACGGCTTGCTAATCACGGCATGAAACCCCTGGGCGATCAGGTTTTGACGGTCTTGCTCGAAGGCGCTAGCGGTGACAGCAATGGTGATCGGCGGGGTTTCCGCTTGCTGGTGGATGATTTGGGCAGCGCGATCGCCGTCCAACTTCGGCATCCGAATATCCATAAAAATCAAGTCCGGGCGGTGGGCTTGCCATTGAGCGATCGCCTCTTCCCCATCCACCGCCTCAATCACCCGGAACCCCCAATTTTTCAACAAACGTTTCAATAACACCCGATTCACCAGATTATCTTCCGCCACCAAAATGGTGTACTGCGGTTGACCCGGCAGCAGCGTCATCATCAAGGCTTGCTGAATCTGGGTTTGAGATGACCCCTCTTGCAGTTTTGCATCCAGGGTGAACTGAAACGTCGTTCCCCGCCCCACCACACTATCCACCGTCAGCACTCCCCCCAACATCTCCACAAACCGATAACTAATCGCCAAACCCAAGCCCGTCCCCTCCTGCTGTTGCCGACCGCTTTGGGTTTGCATAAACATCTGGAACACAGAGTCAAGCTCCGCCTCATCAATCCCCACCCCCGTATCCATGACCGCAAAGCGCAACCAACAATGATCCAAGGCACATTGATTATCTTCCCCCTCAACAGTCACCTGCAAAACCACTGACCCCGTGGTGGTGAATTTAATCGCGTTGTTGAGCAAATTGACTAAAACTTGCTGTAATTTCACGCCATCGGTTTGGATCAAACGCGGCACAGTTTCGCCTTGCTCAATGCTGAAATTCAGGCCCTTTGCTGTTGCGATGGGCGTGAGCATGGTGTCCAAATCATGCAATAAATTATGTAAATTAGTGTTACTAATATTCAAGGTCATCCGACCCGCTTCAATTTTAGAAAGGTCGAGAATTTGATTAATCAGATTGAGTAAATATTCGCCACTGTTGATGATGGTTTGTAAAAAGAGCCGATCTTGATCCGACAGGTTCGGACTGGAAAGCAAGAGTTGCGGATAGCCCAAAATGGCGTTGAGGGGGGTGCGCAGTTCGTGGCTCATGTTGGCCAGGAAGTTGCTTTTCGCTTGGTTGGCGGTTTCGGCGTTGTCTTTGGCGGCTTGGAGTTTGGCTTCGAGGGTTTTGCGTTCGGTGATGTCTTGCACCTGGGCGATGAAATAGAGGGGGTTGTCGTCGCGATCGCGGATCAGGGCAACGGAGAGGAGCCCCCACACGGTCTGTCCTTGATGATGTAAATAGCGTTTTTCGAGATTGTAGATGGCGGGCTGTCCATCGATCAGGTCTTGAACTTGACCGACGCTGAGGGCTAAATCATCGGGGTGGGTGATGTCATCGATGCGGCGTTCGGTGAGTTCGGCTTCGCCGTAGCCGAGCATGGCACAAAAGGCGGCGTTGGCTTGGATAATTTGCCGGGATGCGTTGACTAACACTGTGCCCACAGCGGAATAGAGGAAGATTCCCCGAAAAAGAGATTCGGAGGCTTGGAGGTCTTGGGTGCGTTGGGCGATCGCGGCTTCGAGTTCGGCATTGTAGCGATGGAGCAGGGCTTCAGCTTGTTTGCGATCGCTAATATCCTGAAAAACATTCACCACATACCGCACCTCTCCCTGCCGATCTAAAATCGGAGCCGCATAGACCTCAATCGGCACACGCTGCCCACGGATCTCCAGTTCGATATCTTCCACCCGTAATGATTTACCCGCCAACGCCTGGACAATCGGCAGGCGCTCTGTGGGGTAAAGCTCATCCGTCCCCGCCTGATACACCTGATACACTTGGCTCATTGTCTCCGGAGCCGCATCCGGCGTATAGTGCTCAAACAGTTCTCGCCCCCGCTGATTAATCAAGACCAAACGCCCAGCGGGGTCAAACACCCCCACCCCCATCGGCATATTGTTAATGATCGCCTCAAGTTGGTTCTCGCTTTCTGTGATCGTGTCAAAGGACTCGCACAACTGTTGCTGCATGTTAATGAAGGCTTGACTGAGGTGATAGATGCTGCCAATTCCCACGGGCATCATTTCCACATCGAGGGTTCCGGCTGCGATCGCCTCCGCCGTCTCCTGCAACTTCCGCAGCGGCTTCGTCATCCAAGCCGCAATCCCCATACTGGCCGCCACCACAACCCCCACCATCGTCCCCAACCACAGCAAAATTTCAGAGCGACGCATCGTAATCCCGGACGTAAAGGCGGATTCTGGCACCACAATCATCAAAGACCAGTTCAGATCAGGGGTCGCCCCATCCAAATCACTCACTTGCAGCCAATACCGTTGGTTTTCAGACGAAAACCTCTGTGGCTCTGCGGCAGCATCCGAGACCTGCGATCGCGCTGTGGATAATTCCGCCGCCGCCGTCTGCAATGCCACCGAGCCTAAATCCTGAAGCCTTAACCGTTTAAACCCCCCCCGATAGCCTGGCGACCTGCTGCCCTTGGGCACATTACGGTAAGGCTCAGTCAGCTGAAACAGGGGATCATCGCTAGAGGTCGCAACCACATAATCCTGATCATCCACAATCACCTTGAGAATTTTTTTTGCCTGTATCCGAGAAACAGACAGCCCGGCAGCGAT
>CAZCWE010000030.1:4280-17167 GCA_964502285.1 uncultured Spirulina sp.
ACAATCACCATCACACAGCCATCACACAACGGAGCAGACTGCACAAACGTTTGCAGACGGCGTAAATTGAAATTGACCGCAAACACCCCTTGGAGTGTAGATTGAGCATCCCACAGCGGAAGATAGGCACTAACCACCAGTTCCGGTGACCCGCCCACCTGAAACGGATCAGTCCAGCCCGCCTGCCGCGTTTGCGCCGCTTGCTGATACCAGGGGCGCGTTTGTACCGGAAACGGATCAAGCACAATCACCTCTGCTTCTGGCTGTCCAGATTGATCCAAAAAATTCACCACGAACTGTTCCGGTCGATTGGGGTCAGACTGACCGCCTTCTAGTCTGCCCGGTCTAACGGTACTTTGATGCACAGACCGAAATTCACCATTAGGGCGACCAAACAAAAGCGTCGCCACCGTATCAAACTGCTGAATCCGTTCATACATCATCTGCTCCACCGCTGCGAGATCATTGAGATCTAGACGGCCTTGCTCAACATCTTGACGATTGATCCGATTAATCTGCTCCGGTGTTGCCAAGATGGATTGGAGATAAAGCTCCACATTTTGCTCCATCTTGAGGATAATTTGACTGACTAATGTATCAACGGCCTGTTGTCGATTTTGATACGAGAAATAGATAATCAACCCGGATGCGATGAGAATCTGTGTGATGAAAACACCACTCAGCACTGTGCGAAGCGACATAGATCTCAAGCGGTTTAGAGGGTTATTCATCACGAGCATTAATCAACATGACATTATTGCATCGAACAACAATCGACAGTTATCTGGAAAATAATGTGAACTTTCAAGATTACTGTTGATTATTCAGGATAGAGTCAGTCTTGTTCATGAATTTTGAATTTTCATTGTTCAA
The DNA here is from genome assembly GCA_964502285.1 of uncultured Spirulina sp. Classification (GTDB taxonomy): domain Bacteria; phylum Cyanobacteriota; class Cyanobacteriia; order Cyanobacteriales; family Spirulinaceae; genus Spirulina. The sequence continues at coordinate 5,154 of CAZCWE010000030.1, forward strand.
CGAGTATGTTGAGAGCAGGGGAAGACTCTCATGGGGAAGCAACTGATGGGTAAAGATCCATTACATGGGTGATGTTCAACCGTGATTGTACTCCTAAATTCAGCGGGGAACGATGACCGAAACGGAAATGTTCGGCAGCCGCACAGGCGATCATGGCGGCGTTATCGGTGCAGAATTTCAGCGGGGGAAAGTGAACGCCGAGGCTGTGGGCTTGGGCGGCGGCGGTGAGTTGCGATCGCAGTTCACGATTGGCCGCCACACCGCCCCCAACGGCAATAAAGGGAAGCTGATGATCGAGGGCGCAGGCGATCGCCCGCTTCGTTAGGGCTTTGGCCACGGTGAACTGAAAACTCGCAGCAATATCAGCGACGGGTAACTCCTCCGATTCTGTTTGCAGCCGCTGCACGAGGCGCAACACCGCCGTTTTGAGGCCGCTAAAACTGGAGTCATAGGGATGAAAGCCGCCGTTATTGGGCAGGGAAACGCGCCCCTCTGGGAGGGGGAAGGCGTGGGGATTGCCGGTGGTGGCGATGCGATCGATGGCTGGGCCGCCGGGATAGCCCAAGCCCAGGAGCCGCGCCACTTTATCAAAGGCCTCTCCGGCAGCATCGTCGCGGGTGCTGCCCAGTTGTTCGTATTGGCCGCAGGCTTTGACCTGGATCAAGCTCGTATGGCCGCCGGAAACGAGCAAACAAAGGAAGGGCGGCTCTCGCTCCGGTTGGCTGAGGTAGGTGGCGTAGAGATGGCCTTCGAGGTGATGCACGCCGAGGAAGGGCTTATCGTGCAGCAGGGCGAGGGTTTTCGCGGCGGTGATGCCCACGAGCAACGCGCCAACGAGACCGGGGGCACAGGTGGCAGCGATCGCATCAATCCCCTCCCAGCCTAGCCCCGCTGTGGCCAAGGCTTCGGCAATGCAGGGGTTCACCGCTTCGAGATGTTGCCGCGAGGCCAGTTCCGGCACAACGCCGCCATACTGCTGATGGAGATCAATTTGTGATGCCACCACATTACTGAGCAGGGTGCGATCGCGCACGATCGCCACCGCCGTCTCATCACAACTCGTTTCAATCGCTAAAACCGTCGCCATATTGCCAATCCAAACGCCTGTAGGAGTGTTGTAGAGCGAACCCTAGCCATCCCTCAGTGTAAACCGATTCCACTGCCATCGATGCAGACAAACACCCTGCACCAATCACACCCCACGGCAGCGATCAAAACCCTGAGACATTAAATATTGTCAACCCCTATTTTCAATACTGCCAGCATGACAAGATTGCGATCATAATCTGCCAAAAACCGCCACACGCACCGCCCCATCAGGATATTTCTCTGGCGAAATGTGTGAAGTTCAAGACGCTGCATCACATTTCGTAACGTAATCTTTACTGGGTTAACGCCTCAGAGTAAGATTGCATCGATTGTACCCCTGATTTTCTGAATCAACGGTACATACTTTGTTGTATTTCGTAACAAAAGGTAACATTTCTATGCGGAAGTTGTTGGCTTTAATCTTGGTTGCGACGTTGTGGCTTAACTTTGCCCCCGCCGCTTCAGCAGATGACTATGGCCTCGTCCCCTGTAGCGAATCGGCTGCGTATCTTCAAAAATCCAAATCCTTTTTGAATACCACCGCCGATCCTCAATCCGGTCAAAAACGCGCCGAGCGTTATTCCGAAGCCCTCTGTGGCCCTGAAGGCTATCCCCACTTAATTGTGGATGGTCGCTGGGATCACGTCGGTGATTTCACTATTCCTGGTTTGATGTTTCTCTATGCCGCCGGTTGGATTGGCTGGGTTGGCCGCGCCTACCTAATCGCTGTGCGTGACGAGAAAGATGCCGAGATGAAAGAAATCATCATCGATGTGCCCCTCGCCTTCAAACTCATGTTGAGCGGTTTCACTTGGCCCCTGGCCGCGTTCGGTGAATTCACCTCCGGCAAAATGACGGTAGCGGACAGTGATGTCCCCATTTCTCCCCGCTAGGGATGTGAATTGAGCCGTTCAAGTTTGTTTGCATAGATACATATTGGGAGAACCGTCATGGCAAAATTTCTTTCGACTGCGCCTGTGTTGATCATGGCGCTATTGACGTTCACAGCAGGTTTGCTGATTGAAATCAATCGTTTTTATCCTGACTTGTTGTTTCACCCTCTTCAGTAGGGAACCATCATTTCAGCCTGACAGCATCATTAAACTAAATTATTGAGTGTTGTGGAAAACTCGCAGTTCGTCCTGATGAATTGCGGGTTTTTTGTGGGCTGGTGTTCTTGGCTCAAAATCAGGGAGAATCAACCCGGCGAGGTTTGGGCAAACGATGCAGATGAGGGTTAGCGGATGGCGGGCTTAGCAGCAGTGCAGGGGGAAGTGGCGGCGTTGGCAGGGGCGTTGCTCTGGGCAATCTCAGCGGTGATCTATGCGCGGATGGGGCAGCGGGTTCCGGCGCTGGTGTTGAATTTCAGCAAGGGAGCGATCGCCATTACCCTGATTCTCCTGACGCTGGTTCTGGGGCGATCGCCCCTGCCTGCGGTAGCTCCCGCTGTGGTGTGGCTCCTGGCCGCCAGTGGCATTATCGGCATTGGCCTCGGTGACACCGCCTACCTCAACGCCCTGCGCACCTTGGGAGCCCGCCGCGCCCTGTTATTGGAAACCCTCGCCCCGCCCCTCTCCGCGATCCTCGCCTGGGGAACCCTGGGCGAAGCCCTCACCCTGGGGTCATGGCTGGGGATTGCCCTCACCTTGCTGGGGGTAGCCTGGGTGATTAGTGAACGCACGCCGAGCCCGGAGACGGCGATCGCCCCCTTAAAAATCGGTCTGCTGTGGGGCTTGCTGGCAGAATTGGCCCAGGCGACGGGGGCAGTGATGTCACGGGCGGCGTTGGTGGATTCGGCGATGCCGCCGCTGTGGAGTAGTGTCATCCGGTTGGGCGGGGGTGAGGTGATTTTGCTGCTGTTGCTTTTGGGGCGGCGGGCGCAACTCCGGGAAACCCTGCCGAACCTCACCCGCCGGACAGGGACGGCGATCGCGATCGCCGCCTTTGGCGGCACATACCTCGCCATTTGGTTCCAACAGATCGCCCTGAAATACACCGCCACCGGCACAGCCCAAACCCTCCTCGCCACCAGTCCCCTCTTTGTCTTGCCCCTGGCCGTCCTCTGGGGCGAAAAAATTACCCAGCGATCGGCGCTGGGGGTGGGGATTGCGATCGCCGGGATCGCGATCCTGTTTCAGTCCTAGGGGGGTTAGCTACACATCCGCAGCGGGTCGTTGGTGCTGAGATAGTCCGTGGCAACCTCCGGCGGCAACGGGCGGGCGAACCAAAACCCCTGCCCCACATCACAGCCCAAGCGTTGCAGTTGATCCCCCTGTTCAGCCGTCTCAATCCCCTCCGCCACCACATTCAAATTCAAATGATGGGCTAAGGCAATAATCGTCTGCACAATCACACTGGAATCTTCACTCATCGCACTGACAAAGGAGCGATCAATTTTGAGCCCTTGGATCGGGAACGTATGGAGACGACTGAGGGACGAATAGCCCGTCCCAAAGTCATCAATACAGAGAAAATAGCCCTTCCGGGTGAGGTGTTCGAGGGCATAAAGGGTCAGAGAAGAAGAGTCCAGAAATAAACCTTCCGTAATTTCTAACTTGAGGGCGCGGGGCGGGACATTGATTTTCGACAGGAGAGCATCCAGTTGCCGCAAAAAGTCGCGCTGTTGAAAGTGAATCGTGGCCAGATTGACATTAACTGTCATCGTATTGAGGTCAATGCCTTGGGATTGCCATTCGTGCCATTGACGGGCCACCGCTTTGAGCACCCAAAAGTCGAGGGTCTGGATCAGGTCGGTTTCTTCCGCGAGGGGGATGAACTGGCTGGGGGGGATGGGGCCACGGGTGGGATGATTCCAACGAATCAGGGCTTCAAAGCCAACCACTTGAAGGCTTTTGAGGGAGATCAGGGGTTGGTAATGGAGCACGAATTGATTCTGCTCGATCCCGGCGCGGATGTCGTCTTCGAGGGCGATGCGGGCGATCGCAGCCTGTTGCATTTTGGGAGTGAGGGGGACGGTGATATTCGTGCCGATGTGCTTGGCCTGATGGAGGGCAATATCTGCATCCCGAAAAATATCCGTGGCGTTGTGGTAGGCGAGGGTGTTGGGCACGATGCCGACACAGGTGCTAATCTGGAGCGACCCCTGATCGAGTTGGAAGGGAAAGCGGAGATGTTCGATCAGTTGGTGGGCGATCGCTTTACCATGCTGGGGTTGTACATCGGTCACCACTAAAAATTCATCCCCACCCAACCGGCCCACCACCCCATCAGAGCCGATGAACGACTGGAGCCGCTTGGCCACCTCTTGGAGCAGCAGATCCCCCACCCCATGGCCGAAGCGATCGTTGATTCGTTTGAAGCGATCGAGGTCAAGGACAAATACCGTTTTCGGTTGCTCACGAGTGAGACATTGCTCAAGGTATTGAATCAGACCGTTGCGATTGTGCAGCCCGGTGAGGTAGTCATGATAGGCCTTGTAGCGCAGTTCTTCGTCCTGTTCCCGGAGGCGTTGGAGGGCTTGATACAGGGTTTCAGTGCGTTCGTGGATACGGGTTTCGAGGTTGTTATTCAGTTTTTGCAGGTCGGCTTCAACGATGCGACGGGCGGTGATTTCTTGGTTGAGTTGTTGGTGTTGCGATTGGAGGGTGAGATGCAGCGATCGCAGCCGCAGGTGCAGCTTGATCCGGTTGAGCATCGAGTCCCGATGGTAGGGCTTCGCGATCGCATCCACTGCCCCAGCCTGTAACCCTTGCTCCTGTGCCTCAACCGCCTCCGGATCAGTCAGCACCAAAACCGGGATATCCATCGTGCTCACGTTGCGGGTTAGGGTGCGGCAAATCTCGATCCCTTGGCCGTCTGCGATCGCCGCATCAACCAAAATGAGATCCGGCGCAACATTGGATAATTTCTCCAGAGCACTCGCCCCGTCCGTCGCAATCAAGAGGCGATATCCACCTGCTTGCAGAATCCGGGAAAGAGAGCGGAGGTCATCCAATCGATCTTGGATCACAAAAATCAGGGCAGCATTTTCCATTTCTGTTTTCAGCAGCAGGTGTAGACGTAACCTCGAAATTTACAGTCTGAGTGTAAAGGTCAGATCATCGTGATATTAACCTTTGATGATAGCCTGCGTGGATCGTCTGTATTGTATGCAGGGCTACGATGTGGCATCCTCACCGCTGCTCACACGACCCATCGAGCGCGGGCTTTTCCATCCCACTGCCGAGACTGTGCGCCCGATACGGGAAACCGAATTGTTCCCACTCTTTTCTCTACCCTACAATAAATAGACGGTTGCTTCTCGCAACCCCATATCCACCCCTTCGCCCCTCAAGGAGATTATGGGATTTTTTGAATCTGAAGTTGTTCAACAAGAAGCCAAACAACTGTTTGAGGATTATCAATCGATGATGAACCTCGGCGGCGACTACGGTAAGTTTGACCGCGAAGGAAAAAAGATGTTCATCGAACAGATGGAAGCGTTGATGGAACGCTATCACATTTTTATGAAGCGGTTTGAACTGTCGGATGACTTCATGGCGCAAATGACGGTTCAACAACTCAAAACCCAGCTTGGACAATTTGGCATCACGCCCCAACAAATGTTTGAGCAGATGCATAAAACCTTAGAACGGATGAAATCTGAGATTCGCGAATAGGGTTGAAAATTCACAGCCGGGCCGTCTGCCCCATCAACCCATTGCTCCAAACTAGCACCACCAACTCACTAAGGTATGGGTGCGAACTTTGATCCTTGCTATTGTGCTGAAGTGGTACTCATTGATTGGGTTAAAATTCCATTCATTGCCCCGCAATTCTACCGATCGCGACCTGTCAAAAGCTTCACGAATGGCCGGTGCGATCGCCCCTCCATTACCCGTCGTTATCGATACACCGGCAAGGTGAACTGAAAACAACTCCCCTCCGGTGGCACACTATCCACCCAAATTTGACCGTAGTGGGCCTGAATCACCTTCCGACACAGGGATAAGCCAATCCCGAACCCCTCCTGGGCTTCATCCCGCTTGAGGCGAAAATGGCCGTCAAAAATGCGATCGCGCTTCTCCACCGGAATCCCCAGCCCCGTATCCGCCACACTCACCTGCACCTTCTGCGCCGTCCGGTGCAAAATCGACACCGTAATCGTGCCCTGGGGCGGCGTATATTTAATCGCATTATCCAGCAAATTCATCAGCACCTGACGAATTAACTCCCCATCCGCATAGACCGGCGGCACATCCTTCGGAATATCCCGCACCAACGTTAACGACTTCTCCTCCAAACTCCCCCGCATCTCATCAAGCACCTCCGCACACAGCGGCTGCAACGGTAGATTATGCAACTGGATCTGAAGCCCGCTGTTTTTCCCCTGAGCCGCCTGCAAAATATCATTAATCATCCGGTTCATCACCCGGAACTGAGTCCGCGCATGTTGATAAAGCTGTGCTTGGAGCGTGTTGACCTTCTCCGTCCGCTCTTGATTGTGGGTGATTTCCAACGTTTCGATCGCAATCAACGCTGCCGTCAGCGGACTCCGCAGATCATGGGCCAACATCCCCAACACCTGATCCTTAAACTGCAACTGCTCCCGGAGTTCCTTGTTTTCCCGCTTCAGACGGAACATCTCCTCAGCATTGCGAATCTGCGCCACCGAGTAGCGATCGCCCTGAGACTGCTGTTCCGCCAACCCCTCCGCCGTATTCTGCTCCTCTAACTCCTGCTGCCACTGATGCCACCAACGCTGCAACTGAGCCACCACATCCCCCCCCGCCAACGCCTGACGCGGTGACGGGTAAATTTTCACCAACGACGGCGTTGCCACCAATCGAAAATGCTCCGCCAAATCAGGATTCTCACTAATTTCGAGAATTTCTAGAGCAAAAGCATCCTGCTGTCGCAGTTCCTCTAGATACGACTGGATCGTTTGAGCGTGGTTTGGAGTGGACATCCGTTCATCCACGAAGAGAAGCAACTGCAATTGCGTTGTTGCTTCTGGTGATGCAACAGAATTGTCTCTGGGTTCAGAATTGGAGGATCGCACAGCAACGGTAATGTTGTGGATTGATAAACAGCCGTAAATGTATTGAAATTGTCAAGCTTGATTGATTAAGTTTATCTTAAATCTCTATCGTCACAATTCACCGCTCTGAATCGAGGAGTTTTGGTGTGAGTCTCCGTTTCATCCTAGAATTTGATCAACAGCGTCAAGGCTTGGCAGGATGGCAAAACCCCTCCGCCTTAACCCCCCACAGGGGTTGCATTCCCAGTCTTTTCACTCCACTCCCCTGATCCACCCTCCCCAAAACGCCCATGGCTCTCGGCTATCTTGCCCTCGTTCTCCACGCCCATCTACCCTTTGTTCGCCATCCAGAGAGCGATTACGTCCTTGAAGAAGAATGGCTCTTTGAAGCCATCACCGAAACCTACATTCCCTTGCTCAATGTATTCTCTGGGCTGAAGCGGGATGGTGTGGACTTCAAGATGACCATGAGCCTAACGCCACCATTGGTGTCGATGTTGCAAGACCCCCTTTTGCAAGACCGCTACATCAAACACCTTGAACTGCTGCAAGAACTCGCCGAAAAAGAAGTAGACCGCAACCGCCACAACGGTCACCTCCGCTACCTTGCCGAGCATTACGTTGAAGAATTTGCCACAGCGCGGCGCACTTGGGATGCGTACCAGGGAGATCTCGTGACAGCGTTTAAGGGGTTTCTCGACAGTGGCAACCTCGACATCATCACCTGCGGGGCGACCCATGGCTACTTCCCCTTGATGAAAATGTACCCCCAAGCGGTGTGGGCGCAGATTAAGGTGGCGTGCGATCACTACGAAGCGACGTTTGGTCGGCCGCCGAGTGGGATGTGGTTGCCCGAATGTGCCTACTACAACGGGGTGGAGCGGTTGTTGGCGGATGCGGGGCTGCGCTATTTCCTCACCGATGGCCATGGGGTAATTTATGCGCGGCCGCGGCCCCGGTTTGGCACTTACGCGCCGATTTTCACGGAGACGGGGGTGGCGGTGTTTGGGCGCGATCAAGAATCATCGCAGCAGGTGTGGTCATCGGAGGTGGGCTATCCGGGTGATCCGGAATATCGGGAGTTCTATAAAGATATTGGCTGGGAAGCGGAGTATGAGTACATCAAGCCCTACGTGATGCCCAATGGCCAGCGGAAAAATGTGGGGATTAAGTATCACAAGATTACGAATCGCGGGGCGGGGTTGAGCGAGAAGGCGTTTTATGACCCCTATTGGGCGAAGGAAAAGGCGGCGGAGCACGCGGGCAATTTCATGTTTAACCGGGTCAACCAGATTCAACACTTAGAGGGGATTATGCAGCGATCGCCCTTGGTGATGTCGCCCTACGATGCGGAGTTGTTCGGCCATTGGTGGTATGAGGGGCCGTGGTTTTTAGATTACCTCTTCCGCAAGAGTTGGTTTGATCAGTCCACCTACGCGCTGACCCATTTATCGGAATATCTACAAAAAGAACCCCATCAACAGGTGTGCCGTCCGGCCCAGTCCAGTTGGGGCTTTCAAGGCTTCCATGAGTTTTGGCTCAACCAAACCAATGCCTGGATTTATCCCCATTTGCACAAGGCAGCGGAGCGGATGATTGAACTGGGGGGACGCGAACCCGCCGATGAGTTGCAGGAACGGGCACTAAATCAGGCGGCGCGGGAATTATTATTGGCGCAGTCGTCGGATTGGGCGTTTATTATGCGGACGGGGACGATGGTTCCCTACGCGGTGCGGCGCACAAAGTCCCACCTAATGCGCTTCACGAAGATCTACGAAGATCTGCAAAAAGAACAAGTAGATGCGGGGTGGCTGGAGAAGGTGGAGGCGATCGATAATATTTTCCCGGAGATTGATTATCGGGCCTATCGGGCCTATTCTCTGTAGGCGATCGCACCTCAATCCCACTCATTCCCACTCTCTAACACCCTTGACTCTAACCCGTAGCGAGCGAGACGCTCGCACTACAGAGGATCGATACATCAAGACAACGCCGCATTGAAGCATTGAAAGGAGCTGCGATGACGAATTATTCTGCTGCTGATCTTCGATTGAACTATACCCGTGGGGGACTGTTGGAAACGGAGGCGGGGGCTGACCCGATCGCTCTCTTTCAGACCTGGTTTACCCAAGCGATTGAAGCACAATTACCCGAACCCAACGCCATGACCCTGACGACCGTGAGCCCAGCGGGGCGACCCTCGGCGCGGATGGTGCTGCTGAAGGGGTTTGATGCGCGGGGGTTTGTGCTGTATACGAATTACGAGAGCACCAAGGGGCAGCACTTGGCAGCGAATCCGTGGGCGGCGTTGGTGTTTTGGTGGGCAGAGTTGGAGCGGCAGGTGCGGATTGAGGGGGCGGTGGAACGGGTGAGCGCGGCGGAGTCGGATGATTACTTCAACAGTCGGCCCGTGGGGTCGCGGTTGGGGGCGTGGGCTTCGCCCCAGAGTCAGATCGTGCGCGATCGCGCTCAACTCGAAACCCGCTTACAGGAACTTGAAGCGGAATATCGCGATCGCCCCATTCCCCGCCCGCCCCACTGGGGCGGCTTCCGCGTCATCCCCGACCGGATCGAATTTTGGCAAGGTCGCCCCAGCCGTCTCCACGATCGCCTCCGCTATCAGCGTCAAGAGGATGGATCGTGGCAGCGCGATCGCCTTGCTCCCTAAGGGGTCAAAATTGGCGAAATCCTGATCAAAACCTAGAATTTTGACCCCCTGGCCCACAGGATTCGATAGGCTAAGGACACTTAAGATTTGCACACCCATCCGAGGAGATTGATTCGACCGTGGCGAATAACTCGATTGTTGAACAGCGGGATTACACCCTGATCATCGATAAAAGTGGCAGCATGTCCACCCAAGATCAGCCGGGAGGTAAGAGTCGTTGGCAAGCCGTCCAAGAATCGACCCTTGCCCTTGCCCACAAATGCGAGGAGCTTGATCCCGATGGCATTACTGTCTATCTGTTTTCCGGACGCTTTAAACGCTACGACAACGTCACCAGCGACAAAGTATCCCAGGTTTTTGCCGAACATGACCCCATGGGCAAAACTGACCTTGCCACCGTCCTCTACGATGCGCTGACCAATTACTTTGAACGCAAAGAAGCGGGGCAAACGCAGCCCAACGGTGAAACCATCATTGTGATCACCGATGGCGAACCGGACGATCGCAAATCGGTGATGCGGCTGATCATCGAAGCCTCGCGGAAGATTGACCGGGATGAAGAACTTGGCATCTCTTTGATCCAAGTGGGGCGGGACAAACTTGCCACCCAATTTTTAGAGGCCCTTGATGATCAACTCGAAACAGCAGGGGCTAAATTTGACATCGTGAACACGGTCAAAATCACCGACGTGGAAGAGGGGATGTCCTTGTCGGAAGTGCTGTTAAATGCCCTGATTGCTTAGCCCAGGATTGATTTTTCCCTCTCCCGGTGGGCTACGACGCTGTGAACTACCGCTTATACATAAATCAATCTCAAGTTCCAGAACTATCGTGATCCCCCCTAGCCCCCCTTCAAAAAGGGGAATGTAGGGGGATCGATCGCAACTTAGGTCAGTATTTGGGGGTTGTGTATAAGCAGTAGCTCTGTGAATAGGGAATCTCCAGCTATACGCATTGCGTTAGCTGGATGAGCATCAAGGGAGAAGAGAGCAAAGAGCCTTTGAAAAACGGCCGACCTTAACCACGATGCTCGATTGGCCTCGATATAATGGAGGGCAATCGAATCGATGTTTTGAGCGTTGACACATTTTTTCCGTTCTTTGTGAGCATCCATGCCGCCGTCATTCTCCGTTTGGATTTTACGGAACAGTCCCGGAAAATTTTGTAGCCTTACCCTAATGGAGGGCGTATTGGCCCGCTCAATCCCTCGCAATCCATGGCGCGATCGCACCTAAATCCTGGGTCTCCGCCGTTGTCGTTAATTCTGCTAAGAGCGATGCTGAATCTGTTTAAAACCCCTGCCACGCTGCTCACCACTCTCGTCGCTTGCGCCTTACCGTTGGCGATCGCTCCTACCGCTGCCGCAGAAGTGACCGCCCGATCCACAACCCCCACGGGTGAGATGGCCACCGATGCTGAGACGGAATCCTACTACGACAAAGCCCGCGAGGAATTGCCCGCCAACCTCTATATGCTGTATCGGATTGTGGAGCGGATTGCGCGGGCCAATGATTTGGATAATCACCCCTGGCGCGTCGTCGTGGCGGATGATTCGCTGATTAATGCCTACGCCACAGAAGTGAATTTGGTGATTGTTCACTACGGTTTGCTGGATCAGATGGCGGGGGATGTGTCGGCGCTGGCCTGTGTGGTGGGTCATGAAATGGCGCACCATACCGAGCAACATATCGCGATCCGCACCTCCCGCAGTGCCGACTGGCAAGAGGAGTTTCGCAACTCCCAATCTCGCGAATTCCGGGAACGGATTTCAAACCTCGCCCGCAACCACGAGGCCGAAGCCGATCGCATCGGATATGAATATTCCGTGACGGCGGGGTTTGATGCGTCGGGCTGTTTACGGGGCTTGGAAATGTTGTCGCGCTTGCCGGGGACACTGCGGGATAGTGATACCCATCCGGCTGTGCCACGACGGATCGAAGCGATCGAAGAATTAATGGCAGAAAAGCCCCCCGAAGTGCTCCGCGCCAGTGGACATCTGGGCTTAACCACCTCCAAGCCCCTCTCCTATGAAATGGTGGAAGACCAAAGCTGGCTGCGGATTAATTCCGAACGGGGCGGCAGTTTCGTCGAAGACTGGAATCGGATGTTCCCCGATGATGCGATCGACCCTGATTTTGAGCCCTCGGAAGAAAACGAAGCGAGCGAAGACGAAGCGAAATAACAATTCACTCACAATACCAATAAGAATAACTCCAGGATATATTAATATTGCTGGAAAAAGAATAAATATACAAGAACCAATTTATTTGGGAGAAG
>CAZCWE010000031.1:0-3859 GCA_964502285.1 uncultured Spirulina sp.
GCCTCCCGAAGGGATAGGGTAAGCGGCCGGGCTTCGACTCCGCTCAGCCCTCGACGACCCTCAGCCCTCGACGACCCTCAGCCCTCGACTATCTCGTTTGAGCAAAAGGAAACCTTAGGTATCCTAAACCCTGTGAATACGGCGATATAGCCGCAGCCAGTTGCTTCCATCAGCAGAATCAATCAAAAAACTCGCCACGATCGCCCAAGGTCGATCGGCCTGTCCTCTACACTGGGAAATATTAGGAAACCGTTAAAATCTCTGCCTTCTTTAAATCCTCCCCATTCTCCCCATTCGTTATGGCTGACGTAAAACCCCGTGATGTCCAGGTGCTCCCCATTGCTGCCCAAACCCGTGTGCTGCGATCGCGCACTTGGGATCGCCTCAAGTTTGAAATTGAATATGCCCTGCGCAAAGGCACAACGGCTAACAGCTACCTGATCGAAGCCGATCGCACCGTTCTCATTGACCCCCCCGGTGAATCCTTCACCGACATTTTCCTCGCCGCCCTCCAAGAGCGCCTTGATCTGAAAACCTTAGATGCGATCGTCCTTGGGCACATCAACCCCAATCGCGGCAAAACCCTGGAGAAAATTCTCACGATCAACCCCGCGATCACCGTCGTGTGCTCCAACCCCGCCGCCATTTCCCTCCAGAAAATCCTGCCGGAAATCGCGATCAACTGCTTCGTGATCAAAAATGACGAAACCCTCGACCTCGGCCAAGGGCATCACCTGCAATTCATCCCCACCCCAAGCCCCCGCTGGTCGGATCACCTCTGCACCTACGACCCCGCCACCGAAATTCTCTACACGGACAAACTTTTCGGGGCCCACATCTGCGGGGATCAAATCCTTGATGAAGGCTGGCAAGTCTACAGCGAAGACCGGCGTTATTATTTCGACTGTTTGATGGCGCCCCACGCCAACCAAGTGGAAACCGCCCTAGAAAAAATCGCCGACTATCCTGCCGCTCTCTATGCTCCCGGCCATGGCCCCCTGATCCGCTACGGCTTGAGGGAATTGGTGCAGTCCTATCAAACCTGGATCGCTGAACAGAAAGCCAAGGCCAACCGGGTGGCGCTGATCTATGCATCGGCCTACGGGAATACGGCGATCGTCGCCCAGGCGATCGCGCGCGGCATCACCAAAGCCGGGGTTGCGGTTGAGGCGATTAACTGCGAATTTACCACCCCCGAAGCGATTAAAACCGCCGTGGAAACCTCCGCCGGGTTCATCATGGGATCGCCCACCCTTGGCGGCCATGCCCCCACCCAAGTCCAAATTGTCCTCGCCACCGCTGATCAGAGTAAACTGGCCGCCGTCTTTGGCTCCTACGGCTGGAGTGGGGAAGCGATCGATATGCTGGAGCAAAAATTCCGGGACGCGGGCTATCGCTTCGGCTTTGACCCGATTCGCGTCAAGTTCACCCCCACGGACAAAATCATTAAATATTGCGAAGAAGCCGGCACAGACTTCGCCCAAGCCCTCAAACGCCAACAGAAACAACGCCAACCCAAAGGCTCCGTCACCGACTCCCAAGCCGCCCGCCTGGAGCAGGCCGTGGGGCGGATTATCGGCTCTCTCTGTGTGGTGACGGTGCAGCGGGACGAGTTACAAAGCGCGATGCTGGCCTCGTGGGTGTCCCAAGCTTCCTTTACCCCCCCCGGCTTAACGATCGCAGTGGCCAAAGACCGCGCCATTGAAGACTTCACCTATGCGGGCGATCGCTTCGTCCTCAACATCCTCGACGAAGGCAAGCAACTGCGTAAACATTTCATGAAAAACTATCGCCCCGGTGAAGACCGCTTCGCTGGCATCAGCACCGAACCCGCCGACAATGGTTGCCCGATTCTCACCGATGCCCTGGCCTATTTAGAATGTCGCGTGGAGAACCGCATGGAGTGCAGCGATCACTGGTTGATCTATGCTGTAGCAGAAACCGGCAAAGTGATGAACGAAAACGGCACTACCGCCGTCCATCATCGCAAAACCGGCAGCTACTACTAACTCTTCTTCATGAGCGAACCGAATCCCCCCTTGGCGGTCAGTTGTTCCCGCCATGCCTTGAACTGGCTGGCCGAGCAACGGATCAGCCTCACCTTCACCACCTACCAAACCAATCGGATCTTTTTCCTGGGGCTGAAACCCGATCAAACGCCGTCCATTTTTGAGCGTATTTTTGATCGGCCCATGGGGCTCTATGCCACACCAGAACGGATTTATCTCGGCTGTCGGTTTCAGGTGTGGCAACTGGATAATTGCCTCCAGGCGGGGGAAACCCACAACGGCTACGACAAAGTGTATGTGCCACGGGTGGCCTACACGACGGGGGATGTGGATATTCACGATATTGGCTTGACCCGCACCCAGCGCGTCCTGTTTGTGAATACTCTCTACAGTTGCCTGGCGACGATCAGCAATCATTACAGTTTTATTCCCCTCTGGCAGCCGCCCTTCATCACGAAGCTGGCCCCGGAAGATCGCTGCCATTTGAATGGCTTGGCGTTTGAGAATGGCCAACCGGCCTATGCAACGGCGGTGAGTCGGTCGGATGTGGCGGCAGGGTGGCGACAGAAGCGGCATCAAGACGGCTGTGTGATTGATATTCGGCGCAATGCGGTGCTGCTCGATACGCTCTCGATGCCCCATTCGCCGCGTCTGTACCAGGATCGCCTCTGGGTGCTCAATTCCGGGACGGGGGAGTTTGGCTATATTGACCCGATTTGGCAGCGGTTTGAGGCGATCGCTTTTTGTCCGGGATATTTGCGCGGTTTGGCCTTTCACAAGGACTGGGCGATCGTGGGAACATCGAAACCAAGGGGCGATCGCACCTTTTCGGGCCTCGCCCTCGATGACACCCTCACGGCGAAAAATGCGGAAGCGGTGTGTGGCCTGATGATCATTAACCTCAAAACGGGCAATATAGATCATTGGCTACAGCTTGAAGGAGTGATCACGGAGCTTTATGATGTGCAAGTGCTGCCCGGCGTTATCCGCCCGATGGCCCTGGGGCTCAGGCTGCACCATGCCGGACCCCCCCCCGCCGAGAAGAAGCGATCGTAACTTTTTCCGTCCCCCACCCCTCAGTCATCCCCAAAATTCAAGGTTATACTTTGCAAAGTTTACGGTGTTATTCTCTAGCAGAATAAATGACCATCCCCACTCCTCCTCATCCATAACCCCCACCCCATCCACCCACTCAGTCCCCTTTCATCAACCCTATCCCCCAGAAAGCCATGGTTCAAAAATTTATTGCTGCACCCGAATCTAACCTCACGGCTGCCGAGGGATTTGACCTCAAAGTCCCCACCTTTGTGGATTGGGACGGTGATGGTGACTTTGACCTCGTCGTGGGCCATAACCAAGCTTCGGATGCCCCTGCGAATACCAGCGACATCAACGACAGCGCCCTCCTTTATTTCCAGAACGATGGCACCGGGATTTTCACTGAACTCACCGGAACCGGCAATCCGTTTAATTCCCTTGAGATCAAAGATTCGGGGGATACCAATCTTGGCAATAGCGATAACGGCGGGCCGGTCGAAGGGGCAGCCGTTGACTTTTTTGATGCCGATGGTGATGGTGATCTTGACATCCTGGCTGGGGGATTTTACGGCAACCTCTACTTCTACGAAAACGACCCCGACGCCAACGGCACCTCACAACCTTTTGGCACGGCGATTCCGACGGGTGAGAATTCCAATGTCACCGCCACCGACAATAAACTGTTAGGAGAAATCGTCGGAACGACCGCCTACGCCGTCCCTCGCTTTGTGGACATTGACGGCGATAAAATCCCCGAACATCTCTTCATCGGTCACTACAATGCGATCGATTATTACATTAACGACAGTGAC
>CAZCWE010000031.1:3869-16869 GCA_964502285.1 uncultured Spirulina sp.
GCACTCCAGCAACCCCCAATTTTGTCCGTAAAACTGGCACAGATAATCCCTTCAATGACATTGATTTAACCGATCCAAACCGTGATAAACACCGGGTTGTTCCCTATTTTGCGGACTTTGATGGCGATGATGTTTTTGATGCCTTCATCGGCTCTGAGAATGGCTCCGTTCGTGCCTTTTTGAATGTAGGGACGAGTGTGACGCCTGTGTTTGAAGAACAATTCGGGGAGAATAATCCCTTTGATGGTCTCATTATCGGGACAGGAGACCAAAAGCGAATTGCACCCGCCCTCGCCGATGTCGATGGGGATGAAGCCCTCGAAGCCTACATTGGTACAGACGGGCCGAATGACCCGATTCTGTTTTACGAAAACTTCACAGAAACGGGAACCAATCCGACTAACTTTCTGTTCTATGAAGAAAGTGTCCAACGGTTTATTTTTGGCCCGTCTTCGATCAGTGGCAGTAATTTAAAAGTTGCCATTAATGGTGCTCCATCATCGAAAATTGCCAACATCAAAATCGTTCTCAAAGAGCAAGATGGTACAGCGATTTCTGGAGGGGATCTAGATGTCTTTTCTCTGCTTCCGGGTGGTTTTATCCCTAATAACTTTTCGACACCCGGTTCAGTGGTCATTGATGACGTGAAAACCGCTTTGGAAAGTCTTGGAATCGAGAATGTTGACGGTATTAACTTTGAGTTTGGGGTAGAGCTTTTAGGATCGAGCAGCTTGATTTTGTTTGACCAGGTAACGGCCACGAGTACGGGCATTTGGCAACTCACATCAAGCAATACTGAACTCAGTGGTCTCACGATTACCCTGAATCAAACCACTGATATTTCTGGCGTTGGCGTGGGCCCGGCCCAACAAAATGGGGTTGAGGTGATTGACTTGACGGGTGAGACTTCGGCGCTGACGGCGACGTTTTCGCTCTATCGGGAAGCCACCTTTACGAATGTCTTTGGGTTGTATCAAGTGGATGATCCGTTCACGGGGGCGATCAACGGTTTAACCCCAGGGAGTGCTGGCTATGCGCAAGCGGCGATTAACAACCGGATTGGGGGTTTAGAGCTGACGGTGGATAATAATGCCACCAGCGGCGCGAGTAGTCAGGCCCTGGCAGTGGGTGCAGGGGCGTATTATGCACCGTTTATCATTGCGGGGGCGACGATTGACGAGTTCCTCGCAGATAATCCTAACAATGGAATCCAGCGGAAAAATCAGGCTTATTTTGTCTATGAAGAAGCCAATCCTGATGGTCAAGATCACTTGATTTTGTTGGGGAATAATGTCTTCGGGTTTGAAGATTTATCGGGCGGCGGTGATTTTGACTATAACGATATGGTGATTCAGGTGGAATTTGCCTAGTGATGTGGTTCGATCGCGCCCGATTTGAGGCGGCTTGGTTTCAGCTTGCGGGCGAGACTGAGCCGCCTCGGTTGCAGGCGGTGGAGCAGGTGGATTCGACGAATCGGTTGGCCTGGGAGTTGGCGGGGTTAGGGGTTCCCTGGGGCGCGATCGCCCAGTCTCAAACCGCAGGCCGGGGCCAGTGGGGGCGGGTGTGGCAGTCGCCGGTGGGGGGTTTGTATTTATCTTGGGCGATCGCGATCGCCTCTGTGCCGCCGCTGTTGGTGACGCTCCTCAGTGCCTGGGGCATCGCGCAACAGTTGCGCGATCGCGGTGTGCCGGTGTGGTTGAAATGGCCCAATGATTTAATCTTGCGGGGGCGGAAGTTGGGGGGGATTAAAACCGAAGTACGGGGGGCGATCGCGGTGGTGGGGGTGGGTCTCAATTGGTGTAATCCTGTGCCGGACACAGGGATCGCCCTCGCGGCCGATCCGGACTCTGGGGTCACGAGTTTGGAAGAGTTAGCAGCGATCGCGATCGCCGGAATTCAGCAGGGCAACCATTGGGGTCAGTCGCGGCCCATGTCGGCCGTTCTCGCGGACTATTGGGAACTTTTAGAAACCAAACATCGATCTGTATCCGTAGCCGGAGCACCCGGCCAGGTGATCGGCATTACCCCCACAGGCGAATTACAGGTACGCTTACAGGGGGGACAAGCCCACACCGAGTTAAATTGTCCACCGGGAGCCGTCCAGATTGGCTACCCTGACCCCGAAGCCTCCCCCCGTTCGGAACTACCATAGTCGTCGCTGCCCTCAACCCGCGAATTCGCCCGTCACAATTCGTAATCTATGACGTAAAATGCGAAATCGTATCCCAACACGTCAGTCCATCCATTCACGACACCCTCGACAAGGAGAGATCATGCGCCAAACCTCACGTCCACTGTACGGACTACTCCGCAATGCCCTACTGATGCGTAGCGTAAGCTGGATCGGAGGATTGAGTCTCCTCAGCGGTGGGTTTGCTTGGTCCCAAACCGATACCTTTGTGGATAATCTGGGCGGGGTCGCCGCGCCGGTTCCGGTGGCCCAAACGCCTCCGCCTCCCCCTGCGCCGCAGCCCGTGCAAACGGAAGTGGTGAAACCCCCCAAAGTGGAAACGCCCGCACCTGCCCCCCAACCCGTCGCTGCACCTGCACCACGACCGCAACCCGTGGCCGCACCCGCACCCAAACCCCAGCCCGTGGCTGCTCCGGCCCCTGCGCCCCAACCCACGCGCACGGCAAGCCCGCAACCTTTACCCGCGCCGACGGTATCCGTGCCGGATCGCAAGCCGGATTCTATCCCGGCGGCCCTGCGCGATCGCCCTCCCGTGGCTAACCAACCAGGACGCGCCACCCAAACCTATGTGGATGTGACCACCTACGGGGCTGAACAAACCGCTCCCGCTGCCCAACCGTCGAACCGACCGACCCTCCGGCCTCAGGTGGTGGTGAGCGATCGCAACAACGGCTGTCAAACCCAGGTTAGTAATGGCCGCCTCAGCCAAGCCAGTTGCGGTGTCACCCCAGAGCGCACCGTGCGCCGCCCGGCGGCCCCGCCCACCATGGCCGTCCCCGGTCAGCTCCAACAAACCCCCCAAGCCCGGCCGCAGCTACTCCATCCACGAAGTTCCCCAAACCCCCCTCGCCTACCTCAACCGAGGCCGCAAAGCCCTTAGTCGTCCGGCGGCCTATCCCAACAACAACAATCGCGGCCTGCTCTTTCCCCTCGCCATTCCCAGCAGCATTAGCTCCACCTTCGGCTGGCGGATGCATCCCATCTTTGGGGAATGGCGGATGCACACCGGCACGGATATCGGTGCGCCCCAAGGTACGCCCGTGCTCGCGAGCTATCACGGGCAAGTGGCGATCGCAGAATACACCGGCGGTTATGGTCAACTGGTCATCCTCCGCCACGAAGACGGTACCCAAGAATCCCGCTACGCTCACCTTTCTGAAATGTTTGTCCAAGCGGGCGAATGGGTCGAACAGGGCGACGTGATCGGTCTTGTGGGCAACACCGGCAACTCCACCGGGCCCCACCTCCACTTTGAATGGCGACACCTGATCGGCGGCGATTGGGTTCCCGTGGATGCGGGCCCCCATTTGAAATGGGCCATGGCTGAAATGCAACAGGTGATGACCAGTGGCCTGACCCCCGAAGAACGCGCTAAAGCCGAACTGGGGAAAATCGCCCTCGGCAGCGGCATGTTGATGCTTCCCAAAGCCGACGAAATCCAGCCCCAAAAAGCAATGGATGAGGCTGGGTTTGCGGCAGAGGCGGGCGAGAGTGCCACGGTTAAACCCGCCACTCAACCCCTCTATCGCCTTGATCCCCAATCCGGTCAAGCGATTAAATCCACGCCCAACCCGGCCCTTCTCAACACCAACGAGTAACGAGTGCCCAGGCGCAACCCGGTTCGTGGGGATCTGCGGTCAACCCCAATAGAGCGAATTTAGGCGTGACGGGATCAACCTGAGGGTTGAGCTATACGCTCAACTCCGATGGTTCTACTCGTTGGGGGCCGGCTCTTTGTTAAATTGTCTGGAATGTGGTGCTTGACCGATGACAGACCAAACCCCTGAGACTCAACCCAACTCCCCTCAACCCCGTCGTCGCCGCTGGGTGTGGTGGCTGCTGTTTGGGGTGGCGGGTTCTGGCTCGGCGTGGATTGTGCTGTGGGTTCTCGTGCAGCAACTCCTCCAACCGTTCATCACCCAACAACTCACCAACACCTTGGAACGGCCGGTGGAGTTGGGAGCTGTGACGCGCCTTTCCCCCACGTCCATCCACTTCAACACCACCCGCCTCCCCACCACCGCCGACGATGCGGACTATGCCACCACTGAATCTGTGGCGGTTCGGTTTAACCCCCTGAAGGTGATTTTTGAGCGGCGGCTGGAACTGGATATCACCTTTGCCGATGCCACGGTTTATGTGGAGCAAGACCGGGATGGTCAATGGATTAACATCCCGACGATTGAAGAGGGAAACCTGCCGATCAAAATCCGGGTGGTGGCGGTGCGGGTGGATGAGGCGGCCGTAGAAGCGGTGCGCCGCAATCCGGATCTGAGTCTGCGATCGCCCCTTGTGGCCCAGGTGAACAGCGGCAATTTATTCATCAACGGCGGCTTGGATGATCTCCAAGTGACGCAATTGCGGGGCACGCTGGCCGAAGGGGGACGGTTTCGGGTGCAAGGGAATTTGGGGCTAACGTCGGGGTCGTTGGATACCTTGACGGGGACGTTAGCGGCTAATTTGCAAGGGGTGGATATTCCCCAGGTGATGCGTCTGATTCCGCCGTTGCCCCTCGACACGACGATCCAAACGGGGATAGTGGGGGCGAATGTGACCCTCACATTGCAGGGTAATCCCTTCACGCTGGAAACGTTACCCGAATTAACCGGCGTGGGCCGGGTTCAGGATGTGACGGTGCGAGTGGAGGGGGTGAAGTCGGCGGCGCGGTTGGCCAATGCAGCCCTGCGGTTCCAAGGGGATCAGGTGTTGCTCGATGGGGCGACGGCGCGGCTAGGCTCAGTGCCGGTGGCCTTGGATGGGGCGGTGTCATTGAGTGGGCAAAATGATCTCCAGGTGCGCCTCGCCCCGGTGGAGGTGACGCGGCTGCTGGATGCGGTGTTCGATGATTTGGAGTTACCGATCGCTGTGCAAGGGGCGATCGCAGCCACGGCCCGAGTGCGGGGGCCTTTGGCAAATTTGGGGATTGGGGGACAGGTGCGAGCGGCCTGTTTAACGGCGCAGCCCTGTGTACCGTTGCGGGTGGATCGGCTGGGGGTGCGATCGCTCACTGCGGACTTCATTGCTTCGGTGGCACAGCAAACTCTGAGCGTGGAATCCTGGACATTAATGCCGGAATTTGGCGGCAAAGTGACGGGGAAAGCGATCGCCACGCGCAAAGACCCAGAGCAACCCTTCGCCCTCCTCGAAACCCAATGGGAGCAACTCCCGATTAATCGCGCTCTGCAAACGTTTCAAGTGGCCACCCCCGTCGCCCTGGGCACGACAACCGGTAAAGCAACGGTGAGCCTACCCCTCAACAATTGGCAAGCGGCTCAGGTGTTGCTGACGACCGACCTGCTGGGGGGGCGGGTGCAGGTGGGCAACGTGAGCCTGACGGAAAACACCTGGCAAGGGACGATTTTTGCCCAAGGGTTGCGAGTGCCGTTGAATTTGCCCCTGGGGGCAACCGATGCCCGCCTCCGGGTGGGGGGGCGCTGGGATGCGCTGAATTTAGCGGCGATCACGGTCACCGGCCAAACCCAAACCACCCTCGGCGGCGGGCGGCTGACTATCCCCCAATTGCAACTGGCTGGGGGGCAATTTGTTGCCCAAATCCAAGCCCAAAATGTGGCAGTTCAACCCTTTGCCTCCCGACCTCCGGCGCAATTGCGGGCCTTGCCCTTGGGCAATCTCAACGGTCAACTCACCGTTGCGGGGGCTTTGGCGGGGCTGCGGCCGACGCGCTTGGTGAGTCGGGGCGCGATGGGGGTTGGGGTCGCGGGGGGAACGGCGCAACTCTTGGGGTTAAGACTGCAAGGCGATCGCCTCACCGCTGCGGTGCAAGCTCAGAATTTGAACACGGCGCAACTAGCGCAACTCTTCCCGCAACTGCCCGTGAATCGGTCAGCCTTGGGGCGGCTGAGTGCCCAGGTGCAGGTGGCAACTCCCTTTAGTCCTCTGTTTCGGGGGGGATTGTTGGGGATTTGGGATGGGTTGCAGGTGGAAGGAACGGCGATCGCTTCGGCTCTAGGGGGAGGCACGGGGAATGTGGCGTTTACCCTGCGCGATCGCAATTGGACGGCCCAGGTGCAGGGCCAGGGGATTAACGCCCGGCAACTCTTGGCCCAACTGCCAGCGGCTTTGACACAGCCCCTCAACACCAACATCACCCTAGCCGGGGTGATTCCCCGCCGCTTCACCCTGGAAACCCTGCAACTCCAAGGCCGAGGCACGGCTCAGATGGGGCGCGATCGCATCCAGATTCCTCGCTTTACGGTGGGCGATCGCACCCTTACCGCCCGCGTTTTGCCGGAAAATATCACCCTTGCGCCCTACTCCAACCTGTTGCGGGGCCAACTCACCGGCCAGCTTGATATCCGCCTGCCTCTGTTTGATCTCGCCCAACTCCAAGCCCAGGGCGCAGTGCGATTCAGCGAGGGGTTAATTGCGGTGCGCGATCCCATCGATGCGGATTTTGGCTGGCGGGATGGGCGGCTGACCCTGAATCAATTGCAGGGGGGCGACCAACTGACGGCCCAAGGTTATCTTCAGTTTGATCTGGCTCGCTTGTTGCGGGGGCAATTCAGTCCCGCAATTTTGCAGCAGATGGATTTAGGGGTGGTGGCCCAAAACCTGGATTTGGCGGCGTTGCCGGAGGTGGCAGCGCAGTTTGTCACCCTGCCAACGGCGGCGGCTTGGGCCAATTTGCGTGGGTTGGCCAGTTTTGATGGGCGGATTGCCGGGACATTCACCGCGCCCCAGGTGACCGGGGATGTGAGCTTGGTGAATGTGGCCCTGAATCAATTTCAGCTTGACCCGTTGACGGGGCCGGTGTCGTTGCAACCGGGCGGCAGTGACATCGCCTTGCGGTCGGAGCAGGCGGAGGGCGATCGCATCCTCCTCACCCTCAACGCCAACTATCTCCCCACCACCTTCGATCTCCGTTTGGATGAATTGATCGCCACCGGCCGCACAGCAAACAACATCCTCACTGCCTCTCTCACTCAATTTCCCCTCGCCCAAGCCAAACCCTTTTTACCCCAAGGCCTCCTGCCGCCCTTGGTGGCCGCCCAACCCCTGGCGGGGGATCTGACGGGGGAATTTACCGTGGATTGGCGCACCTGGGGCGTGGCGGGGTCGGTGGTGATCGATCAGCCCGTGGTGGGCCAACTGCGGGGCGATCGCTTCACGGGGGATCTGCAATATGTGGGGAATGCGATCGCGCTGCGGGAGGCTCGTTTGCAAACCGGCAGCACTGTCTACGATATCAACGGCAGCTTGATTCCCACGGGGCCCAATCCACGGGTAGACGGCACGGTGGCGATCGCCAATGGCCGCGTTGAGGATATGCTTGCCGCCCTCGACCTGGTGAAATTTTCCGACCTGTTGCGGATTAGCAATACCTTCGGTCAGCCCGCGCTGGGCCGAGCTGCCGACCTCAACACCTTGGGGGTGGGTCGTCCGGAGGATTCCCTGGGGGCTCGCCTCAGTCGGTTGTCAGAAATTCGCGCCCTCAATGAACAACGCCGCCAAGACAGTATTGATGCGCTGCCGTTTCCGGGGCTAGATGCGATCGCGGGTTCCTTGAGCGGAGTTGTCACCCTGTCCGGGGCGTTAAACGAAGGCATTGGCGGCCTCAATGCCCAAGTGGAACTGAATGGCAGCGATTGGCAATGGGGCGCGTACCAAGCCGACACCGTGACGCTGATTGGTAGCCTAGCCGAAGGAATCGTCACGATTCGCCCCTTTGAACTGCAAACCGCCGAGGGCGTGCTGGCCCTGGCGGGGGTGTTTGGTAACGATGAAATTACCGGCCAGTTGCAAATTAATGACTTCCCGATCATTACCCTCCAAGATATTCTCCCCTTACCGCCCGCCATTGGTTTGGGGGGCACAATCAACGTGACGGCGACCCTAGGGGGCGATCGCGCCAACCCGCGCCTGCTCGGCCGTGTCAACATCCTCAATGCCAGCGTCAACGAAACCCCGATCAACACCGCCACCGCCAACTTCAGCTACAACAACGCCAAACTCCGCTTCAGTGCCAACAGCACCCTAATGGAAGAGGGAACCCCCCTCACCGCCGCCGGACAATTTCCCTATCAACTCCCCATCCCCGGCACGCTGCCCCCCAGT
Organism: uncultured Spirulina sp.; assembly: GCA_964502285.1. Taxonomy (GTDB): domain Bacteria; phylum Cyanobacteriota; class Cyanobacteriia; order Cyanobacteriales; family Spirulinaceae; genus Spirulina. The sequence continues at coordinate 12,136 of CAZCWE010000031.1, forward strand.
GATAACCAAGCCACCCTCACCGCCAGAGTCCAAGACGACGGCCTCGCGATTCTCAACATCATCAGCCGCCAAAACCTGATCTGGCAAGGCGGCAGCGGAGATGTCAACGTTGATATTCGCGGCCAGGTGAACCCCGATCGCTTCGCCCTCGAATCCCTCGTCGCCGACGGGAACATCACGATCACCGACGGGGTGATCGGGTCAAAACTCCTCCCCGAAACCATTACAGATCTAGATGGGGTGATTGCCCTCAATTTTGACCAGATCGATATTGAATCGATCACAGGCACGTTTGGCGGCGGCTCGCTGAGCGTGGCGGGCAGTCTCCCCACCTTCCAACGCCAAGCCCTAGCGAATCCCTTAACCGTGACGTTGGATCAATTGGCGATCGCACTTCAGGGGGTCTTTTCCGGTACGGTGGGTGGCTCGGTGCAAGTGTTGGGCACTGCCCTCGCCCCGGAAATCACCGGCAACGTCAACGTCACCGACGGAGAGGTGCAACTCCTCGGCGCAGCCTCCCTCAGTGGGGCAGCCGGGGACAGTCCCACCGCCGAACCCGCCAATGGGTTTTTTGAATTTCGAGATCTGCGCCTCGTCCTCGCCGATGATTTCCGGATTCGCCTCTATCCCATTCTCGATCTCGTTGCCCAAGGCGATTTAGTCTTAAATGGCAGCTTTAGCGACTTACAGCCCGATGGGGTGATTGGTCTCAATTCGGGCTATGTCAATCTGTTTACCACCACCTTCCGCCTCGATAATAACTACGACAATGTGGCGGTGTTGAATCCCCTCAATGGTCTTGATCCCTTCTTGGATTTGCGTCTGGTGGGGTCGGTGATTGAAACCAATCGGCGCACCTTTGCGGTGGAATCCCTCACCGCTGAGGTGAGTGATAGTCCGGTGGGCGTTGGGGGGATTCAAAACCTGACCGTGCGGGCCGAGATTAACGCCACCGCCTTTGAGCTGGCTGAAACCCTCCGCGCCACGGCTCAAACCGGGACGCGCCCCCGCCAACAATTAATCGACCTCAGCAGCAGCCCCGCCCGTAGTGATACGGAAATTCTCGCCCTTTTAGGCGGGAGCTTCATTAATTCCGTGGCCGGAGGCGATAACACTGCCCTGGTGGGGGGCTTGGCGAATATTGCCGGGACAACGTTGTTTGGGGAATTACAGCAGACGATTAGTGATGCGTTGAGTTTGAGTGAGTTTCGCGTCTTTCCGGCTCAGGTGTTGGATGAGGACAGCACGACGGGAACCTTGGGCATTGCGGTGGAAGTGGGCAAAACGATCGCTAATGATTTTTCCCTCTCAGTGTTGCAGTTCATCACCCCGCCGGGCCAGGAAACCCGCTACAACATCCGCTATCGCATTAATGACAACTTAACAATTCGCGGCTCAACGGATTTCCAGGGGGATAGTCGGGGTTCGATTGAGTTTGAAACGCGCTTTTAACGGCAGCGATCGCGAACCCCTCAACAGTCTTTTGTATAATTGAGGCAAATTTGCATTGTTGAACCAACGTTGCCGAGTTGGGCAATGTCACTCTGCACTGTTAAAAAAGAGGTGGGATCTACCAAACTGTTTCATTAACTCCCTCCAAACCAACCTCAATATGCTCGAAGACTCACTTGCCCCAAGGCGAACGTCTCTCACCCAAACGGCTGCATCCTCTTCACCATCAGCGTCACATTATTCAAGATTTTCCTTGTCTTTTCTAACCCATCAGTTTCGTCACTTAAAAATTGGCCAAAAGATCTATTTTGGCTATGGCATTGTTTTGGGCATTGCGGTGATTGGCACAATAATCGGCCTCGTGGTGGGCAATCGAGTCCATCAAAATGCTCAACAACAACTGAGTAATGCCACCCAAGAAGGCCGCCTCCTTGCCCGTTTGCTGTTTACCACCAGTCAATTCCAGCCCCAGCAGGAATTTTTACCCGTCCTGCGTAACCCCCAACGGTTGCAGCAGGCGATCGACAGGTTCTCCGCACGGGTGGCGACCACTGAAACAATTATGGAGATCCTCACGAGTCATCGGGTCTCTCAACATAGCGTCCAAATTGAACGCTTTTTAGCAGCCTATGAGCGTATTTTTCAAGACTATGTCACCGCCCAAACGGAAACCTTAGCTCAACTTGAATCGGGTATAGAAAACAGTACAGATATTGAGCGGGCGATCGCAGCGTTGAATCAATTTGCCACAACACCCGACGCCATTCGCTTTTTTCGCTATTCCCAAGAAATTGACAGTCTCCTCGACGCAGCCGCCCAAGAAATTATCGTTGCTGAAACTAACTTTGAGCGAGCGAATGATTTACGGTCGGGTATTATTTTGGTGAGCATCACCCTGTCAGTCATTCTGGCGTGCTTACTGGCGATTGTGACCGGCCAAGGTATTATTAAACCGATTCGCCAAGTGACCAAAGTCGCCCAAGCCGTGACGGAAACAGGCGATTTTCAGCAGCGAGTTCCGGAGCAATCGGGACAAAATGAAACAGCAATTTTAGCCACGGCACTCAACCAACTCATTGCCTGGGTTGATGAATACACTCAAGAACTGAACCAAACCCAAGCCCAACTGATTCAAACTGAAAAAATGTCGAGCTTGGGTCAAATGGTGGCGGGGATTGCCCATGAAATTAATAATCCTGTGAATTTCATTTATGGCAATTTACCCCATGTGTCTACCTATGCCGTTGATCTCCTCGATCTTGTGGACTGTTATGAGGAGGAAATGGAGCAGACAGCGCCCATCATTCTAGACAAGCGCGAAGAGTGTGATTTGGAATTTTTACGGGAGGATTTACCCAAGATTTTACAGTCGATGCAAGTGGGTGCGGATCGGATTCGGCAATTGGTGTTATCCCTGCGTAATTTTTCGCGTTTAGATGAGTCGGAACTGAAGCCCAGTGATATTCATGAGGGCATTGACAATACCTTGATTCTGCTCAGTAATCGTCTCAAGCGCGGGATTAAAGTGACGAAACATTATGGTGATTTGCCGTTGGTGGAATGTTTCCCGGCACAACTGAATCAAGTGTTTATGAATTTGATCAGTAATGCGATTGATGCCCTGCTTGAGGATGAGTCAACCCAATCCCATAAAGAAATCACGATTAAAACCTCCTGTGATCAGGGTTGGGTGCAGGTGGCGATCGCAGATAATGGCCACGGCATTCCAGAGGCATTACATCGCCAACCATTTGATCCTTTTTTCACCACAAAACCCGTGGGAAAAGGGACGGGGCTTGGTCTGGCCATCTGTTATCAAATTGTTCAGAAACATAACGGTCACATTCGCTTAGTGTCTCAACCCAATCAAGGGACAGAGTTCACCATTGAATTAGCGCAAACCTTCAACCATCCTGCCGCTGAAACCCTTAGCTCTAGGGCTTAACGGTGACCGTTCATCCCGTTATTCTCGCTGCCTTCTGACCATTTTTTGCACACCACACCCTATTACCATGAACTCTAAATTTTATTCTCGGCGTTTGTTTTGTCAATTGAGTCTTGGTTTTACTCTCAGTCTAGCGATCGCAGCCTGTAACAATGCATCAGAGCCTGAGTCTATCCCGTTGAAAGTGGGCTTGAATGTGGGGAATGTCCCGTGGGAGTACGAAGATGAGTCGGGGGAATTGGTGGGGTTTGAGGTGGATTTAATTGAAGCGATCGCCACAGCGTTAGGGCGAGAAATTGAATTCGTAGATATGCCGTTTATTGATTTATTTCCAGCCGTTCTCTCAGAGCGTATTGATGTTGCGATTTCATCCATTACGATTACCGCAGAACGCCTCGAAACCTTAGATTTTGCTCAACCCTACTACGACAGCGACCAATCCTTAACCGTCCAGGCAGACAGCGAAATTCAGGGGTTAGCGGATATGGCGGGGAAAGTGGTGGCGGTGGATAATGGCTCGACGGGCGATCAATGGGCGACGGAAAATCAAGACCAGTATCAATTTGCTGAAATTGTCCGATATGAGGGGATCAATCCGGCCATGGAAGATTTAGCCGCCGGTCAGTTTGATGGGTATATTTCCGACATTCCAGCCACGACCTATTATGTTCAAGATCATGACGATTTAGCCGTCGTTGAACGTATTCCAACCGGTGAACAATACAGCATGATGTTCGCCAAGGGAAATCCTTTACGGGATCAATGTAATGAGATTATTTCGACCCTCAAAGAAGATAACACCCTCGCTGCAATTCATGAAAAATGGTTTGGGGTTGCTCCCGATCCAGATACGTCAACGGTGACCGTGCAACCCGTGCCGGAGTGAGCCCCACCTGGGGTTGAAATCCCAGACTCATAGCAAACGTAGGCTAAAGCCCACTGCGACCGGAATGTCCAGAACCCGCTAAAACGGGTTTGAGGGATGAGCCAGGAACTTCTCCAAGGGCATTTTAAACAGACCGCAGGGACGACTGCTATCAGGCGATCGCTGCGGCTCTGGAGCGATCGCCGATGTGACAGCCAATGATTTATCGGGTCTCTGTGTCGATTGCCAGCCAGACCCACGGTTTATTGTTTTTGTGATTAACAAAGGACCAGAGTTCATCCATCTGCACACTCATCTTGCCTTTGGACTTGGGGATGAGTGACCTACCTCCCGTGGGAGGCTACCGCTTATACATAAATCAATCTCAAGTTCCAGAACTATCGTGATCCCCCCTAGCCCCCCTTCAAAAAGCTACCGCTTATACATAACGTTCAAGCCCCACCTGGGGTTA
>CAZCWE010000032.1:0-8989 GCA_964502285.1 uncultured Spirulina sp.
CGCCTATGAGGCTGCGATCGCCCACGGCCTCCCCGCCCATGAAATCTTCTTTGACCCCCTCGCCCTGCCCATTTCCACCGGGATCGAAGAAGATCGCGAAAACGGCAAAGCCACCATCGAATCCATTAAGCGCATTCGGGAAGAACTCCCCGACTGTCACATTCTTTTAGGGGTGTCGAATATTTCCTTCGGGCTGAATGCAGCGGCGCGGCAGGTGTTGAATTCCGTGTTTTTGCATGAAGCGATGGCGGTGGGGTTGGATAGTGCGATCGTCAGTGCCAGCAAGATTTTACCCTTGGCGAAAATCGACCCCGACCATCAAAAAATTTGCCGCGATTTAATTTACGATCTGCGGGAATTTGACGGCGATATTTGCACCTACGATCCCCTCAGCAAAATCACCGATTTGTTTGCCGGGAAAAAAGCGAAAAAAAGCGAAGCCGTTGACAAAAATCTCCCCATTGATGAACGCCTCAAACAGCACATCATCGACGGCGAACGCCTCGGCCTCGAAGAGGCCCTCGAAGCTGCCCGCCAAGATTTTGAGCCGCTCCATATTATTAATGTGTTCCTCCTTGACGGCATGAAAGTGGTGGGGGAATTATTCGGATCGGGTCAAATGCAATTGCCCTTTGTGTTGCAATCGGCCCAAACGATGAAGGCCGCCGTTGCCTATCTTGAACCCTTCATGGAGAAAAAAGAAGGCGAAGACAATCGCAAAGGCACATTCATCATCGCCACAGTCAAAGGGGATGTTCACGACATTGGTAAAAACCTCGTGGATATTATCCTCTCTAATAACGGCTACAAGGTGATCAATCTTGGCATTAAACAGCCCGTGGATGCGATTATTAAAGCCTACGAAGAACATGGCGCTGACTGTATCGCCATGAGTGGTTTGTTAGTGAAATCCACTGCCTTTATGAAGGAAAATCTTCAGGTGTTTAATGAGCGGGGAATCACGGTTCCGGTGATTTTAGGGGGAGCCGCGTTAACGCCGAAATTTGTCCATGGCGATTGTCAATCCACCTATAACGGTCAGGTGATTTACGGGCGAGATGCTTTTTCTGACCTGCATTTTATGGATAAACTGATGCCCGCGAAGGCGGCTGAGGCTTGGGATGATTTAACGGGGTTCCAAGGGGAATTTGCTGAGGAGGAAGGGAAAGCGATCGCACCCGACACCGAACTCCCATCCACGGACTCCCAACCCGACACCCCCAAAGTGATCGACACCCGCCGATCTGAGGCTATTGATCCTAATATTCCCCGCCCCACGCCGCCCTTTTGGGGGACGAAAATCCTCACGTCCCAAGACATTTCCCTCGAAGCCCTCTTTTGGTATTTAGACCTCCAAGCTCTCTTCGCGGGACAGTGGCAATTCCGCAAACCTCAAGGCCAATCGCGGGAGGAATATAACGCATTTCTAGCTGAAAAAGTGGAGCCATTGTTATCGGAATGGAAGCGGCGCGTGGTGGTGGACAATCTCCTGCATCCGACGGTGGTGTATGGCTATTTTCCCTGTCAATCGGAGGGGAATACGCTGCTCATTTATGACCCAGAACAGCCGGAAGCGCGGCGCGAAGTGGCGCGGTTTGAGTTTCCGCGTCAACGCTCCGGGCGGCGGCTCTGTATTGCGGATTTCTTCGCGTCGGTGGAGTCCGGGGTGATTGATGTGTTCCCGATGCAGGCGGTGACGATGGGGGAAATTGCCACGGAATACGCCCAAAAACTATTTGCAGCGGATGACTATACGAAATACCTCTATTTCCACGGCATGGCGGTGCAGATGGCGGAGGCGTTGGCGGAATGGACGCACGCCCGGATTCGCCGGGAACTGGGTTACGGGGATCAGGAGCCGGATAATATCCGCGATATGTTGAAGCAACGCTATCAAGGGTCGCGCTATAGTTTCGGCTATCCAGCTTGCCCGAATATGCAGGATCAGGTGACGCAGTTGGCCCTGTTGGGGAGCGATCGCATCAACCTCACCATGGACGAAAGCGAACAACTCTACCCCGAACAATCCACCACCGCAATCATCACCTATCACCCCGTCGCGAAATATTTCAGCGCCTAGCGACTCAAATCAGCGGCGACAGAATCACCTTGAGTGCTGACCGATAAACGTTGATTCGTCCGCACCAGTGCAGTGTTAGCCTGTGCCTAGCGATCATATGGTTGCTCCATTCTTAGCCCTGGTATAACTCGATAATGCTTCGTATTGAAAGTGCAGAGAGTAAAATTCTGACCTACAGCACAGGCAGCAATCAAAGAATCAATTAACCCTACCTTATGTGACAAATGGTAAGTTGTGAAATCCGACAGAGCACGCGCACAGTCAATTTCAGTAGGCCAGACTACAGGTAGTGGTGCTACAAGTTGCAAGGCTTTACGAACTTGTAGCTTATTTTGTGCGTCCTGAATCAACTCCATAACAACGAAGCCAGGAATACTTGGCAGTTCTGGAAGAGAGGCAAACCAACTTAAAGCAGGTGTGAAGCCCCTTTGAATATCAATAAAAATATCTGTATCAAGTAAATACATGCAGTCACCTAGATTCACTCACGGGTTTCAGCTTCACGACGTAACCTGCGAGCATATTCTTGGCTGTCGGTAATATCAGGACGCGAGTTGATAACTCCATTATTTTCCCAGTAGCTCACAAGTTCTACACCTGTTTTTGGTGGATTTTGAAGAAATGGGCGAAATGATAGGACACGCAAAATATATTCTGCTATGGGTAGCTTTAACTGGGATGCCTCAAAAGACAGTTCATCTTCTAGTTCTGCTGGCAGATTTAGATTGACAATCATTTTAATCCTCCATTTTTTAGTAAACAAGGGGTGTAAAGCTCATAAAGAAGTATAGAAATGCTTCACCTTCGCAATGACTTAAGCTGATTGATACCATCAGAAAAAACTCTCATGTATTTCGATTTTTCATCTTTTCGCATTTGAAATAATAGCTTTTTACAGCCTTTACCTAAATCATTAGGCACAGTAAGTCCTCCTTGTGTGCGATCGCATCAACCTCACCCTGGACGCAAGCGAACAACTCTACCCCGAACAATCCACCACCGCAATCATCACCTATCACCCCGTCGCGAAATATTTCAGCGCCTAGCGACTCAAATCAGCGGCGACAGAATCACCTTGAGTGCTGACCGATAAACGTTGATTCGTCCGCACCAGTGCAGTGTTAGCCTGTGCCTAGCGATCATATGGTTGCTCCATTCTTAGCCCTGGTATAACTCGATAATGCTTCGTATTGAAAGTGCAGAGAGTAAAATTCTGACCTACAGCACAGGCAGCAATCAAAGAATCAATTAACCCTACCTTATGTGACAAATGGTAAGTTGTGAAATCCGACAGAGCACGCGCACAGTCAATTTCAGTAGGCCAGACTACAGGTAGTGGTGCTACAAGTTGCAAGGCTTTACGAACTTGTAGCTTATTTTGTGCGTCCTGAATCAACTCCATAACAACGAAGCCAGGAATACTTGGCAGTTCTTGAAGAGAGGCAAACCAACTTAAAGCAGGTATGAAGCCCCTTTGAATATCAATAAAAATATCGGTATCAAGTAGATACATGCAGCCACCTAGATTCACTCACGGGTTTCTGCTTCACGCCGTAACCTACGAGCATATTCTTGACTATCGGTAATATCAGGACGAGAATTGATAATTCCGCTATTTTCCCAGTAGGTAACAAGTTCTACACCTGTTGTTGGCGGGTTTTGAAGAAACGGGCGAAATGATAGGACACGCAAAATATACTCTGTTATAGGTAGCTTTAACTGGGATGCCTCAAGAGACAGTTCATCTTCTAATTCTGTTGGCAGATCTAGAGTGACAATCATTTTAATCCTCCATTTTTTAGTAAACAAGGGGTGTAACGTTCCTATTGAGCGGCTCTCAGCCATGCTTTGCACCGTGTAAGAAAACCCAAAGTCCGCTCCAATAGGGTTGTTATGCTGCGCCTTCCACTCTGTACTATAAACTGGGCTTACTCGATCTGATTCTGGGTGGAATCTTTGCTTTAATGGAATGGCTCATTTTCTCAAGTGCATAGGACTGCAACAAACTTTCCACCACATCTACTGCATGGCTCAAAACTTCTGATGAGGGCTTATAGCCACGATGCGCGGCTGCATTGCCTGCTTCAAGAGTTACATTTAATATATCTTTTTGCTGACTACCTAAATAGCCACCATCTACTAATGCCTGTAACTTTTTCTCAAATGTCCCAATATCTCCAATTTTATCAAGGACAAACATATCAATTATTGTTCGTACTCCCATTAAAGCTAATCGACGACTATTTGAATGCAATGCCGTGTAGATCTCAGATAACAACTCCTGTATCTCACAAGGTAGTTCATCATGCCATTTGGGTGATTGGCGGGATACCTGTGGCGGATAAAACTCAATCTCCGGCTCGTCGCTTTCCCATTCAGAAAACATCATTTGACGGCGCAGAGTTATAGATTCACAACCACAACACATAAAGAGCGTATACGTTGTATCCCAACACGGCCCTCCACATTCTGCTACTAAATCCTCATCTCCGTACACAATATGCTTGTATTCAGCAAGTATGGAATGCTTTGTCTGATGTAAACAGCGGTTGCAATGAACCCACTCAATCTTCAGCAATTGATTATCTGACTCTGGATTTGAGGACACTGTACCACCTTAAAACTTTAACCATAATCTTAAAGCAAGACCCTACCCAAAAAATGAGCGGCATAACTATGTATTAGACCGCAGGCGCAGGATAACTCCCCTCAGCAGGGTGTTGTCAAGCATGTGCGGTCTAACTCCGGTATTATGGGTGTTATCCCGCAAGTGCTGGATAACACCCCCCTATGGGGATTTCTACCGCAATAAGAGTTAAGTGCGATGGAAACACCACAGCAGCAGCCTAATCTCCTCGACTGCGATCGCCCTCCTGCTGATCACCCTCCTCCAAGAAATCCTCATGGACCAAACCGGCTTCCTCCGCTTCCTCGCCGAAGGCTTCAGCATCAACGCCTTTCAACACAGTCTCCTCTCCGTCGTTGTCCTCAGTCTCGGCATCTCCATCGGCACCGCCGGCAGCCTCTTCGCCATCCGCCGCGTATCGTTCCGATAAGGCATTCAAATTATTGAAAACCCCCGCCAAATCCTCCCAAACGGATCGCAAGGCCCAGAGCTTTCTATAATAGTCAAAGCATACACCGACTAAACCATCGGGGTACTCGCCCCGCATCGCACATCAACAGAGGGAAAGCGCCGATCTTATGGCACAGATAGAAACCAGAACCGAACCCATGGTCTTGAACATGGGGCCACACCATCCCTCGATGCACGGCGTTCTACGCTTAATCGTCACCCTTGACGGGGAAGACGTTCTCGACTGTGAACCCGTGATCGGCTACCTCCATCGAGGGATGGAAAAAATCGCCGAAAACCGTTCCACCGTGATGTTTGTCCCCTACGTCAGCCGTTGGGACTACGCCGCCGGAATGTTCAACGAAGCGATCACCGTCAATGCACCGGAAAAACTCGCGGATATTGAAGTCCCCAAACGGGCGCAATATATTCGCGTCATCATGCTCGAACTCAACCGCATCGCCAACCACTTGCTGTGGCTTGGCCCCTTCCTCGCAGACGTGGGCGCACAAACCCCCTTCTTCTACATCTTCCGGGAACGGGAATTAATCTACGACCTTTGGGAAGCGGCCAGCGGAGCGCGGTTGATTAATAACAACTATTTCCGCGTTGGTGGGGTCTCGGTGGATCTGCCCTACGGTTGGCTGGATAAATGTATCGACTTTTGCGATTACTTCATGCCCAAAGTGGATGAGTATGAAAAGTTGATCACCAATAACCCGATTTTCCGCCGCCGCATCGAAGGCGTGGGCACGATTGGTCGTGATGAGGCGATTAACTGGGGTCTGTCGGGGCCGATGTTGCGCGGTTCCGGGGTGAAGTGGGATCTCCGCAAGGTGGATCACTACGAGTGCTATGACGATTTTGACTGGGATATCCAATGGGAAACCGGTGGGGATTGTATGGCGCGGTATCTGGTGCGGATTCGGGAAATGCGCGAATCGGTGAAGATTATTCGCCAAGCCTGTGCCGGGATTCCGGGCGGCCCCTACGAGAACCTGGAAGCGAAGCGGATGATGGAAGGTCGCAAATCCGAATGGAACGGCTTTGACTATCAATACGTGGCGAAAAAGGTGGCTCCGACGTTTAAAATCCCGTCGGGTGAGCATTATGTGCGCCTCGAAAGTGGCAAGGGTGAATTAGGGGTCTACATTGTCGGCAATGACAATATCTTCCCCTGGCGCTTTAAGGTACGTCCGCCGGATTTCAATAATTTGCAAATTCTGCCCCAACTCCTGAAGGGGGTGAAGGTCGCGGATATTATGGCGATCTTGGGCAGTATTGACGTGATTATGGGATCGGTGGATCGTTAATCCAAGCAAGGAATTGCGGTTAATTCGGTTATTAATCCAAGGCAAGGGGCTTCAGCCCCTTGTTTTGTATAGCAGTAGCCGGAAAGTTTAGGACATCTAACATTTGTTAATAAAATGAGACGACTGAGGGCTGAGGGTTGTCGTTCGCGCAGCGTCTCCGCAGGAGATAGCCCGGCCGCTTACCCTTCGACTCCGCTCAGGGTGCGCTGGACTTATTTGCTTAGGGTGCGCTGGACTTATTTGCTTAGGGTGCGCTGTGCTTATCTGCTCAGGGTGCGCTGGACTTAATTTTGCGTCCCTTAAGTAACAGTTCGTTACATTTAGTGAACGAGCAATTAACCCAACTCGAAAGCCTTGTTACACTAAAACACAGCCCACGGGCCGCCTAGACCTGCCCATCCTAGGTCATCTCACCGAACATTAGCATTCCTCGTTTAATATTATGGTAGCGACCGCTGAACAAGCACGATTTGATGAAATCCGTCCGGGTGTAAAATCCCCTGCAAAAGAAACGATCCTCACCCCCCGTTTCTACACAACGGACTTCGACGAAATGGCCAAGATGGATCTATCCGTCAACGAAGACGAATTAAGAGCCATCATCGAAGAATTTCGCACTGACTACAATCAAAAGCACTTTGTTCGTGATGAGCAATTCGCCCAATCGTGGGATCATATCGACGGTGCGCAACGCCAACTCTTTATTGAATTTCTCGAACGGTCTTGTACCGCTGAATTTTCCGGGTTCTTGCTCTACAAAGAGTTGGGCCGTCGCCTCAAGACCAAAAACCCCCTCTTGGCTGAAGGGTTTACGCTGATGTCGCGGGACGAAGCCCGTCATGCGGGTTTCTTGAATAAAGCCATGGCCGACTTCAATTTGTCGTTGGATCTCGGCTTTTTAACCAAGAGCCGCAGCTATACCTTCTTTAAGCCCAAGTTCATTTTCTACGCCACCTATTTATCAGAAAAAATCGGCTATTGGCGCTACATCACGATCTATCGTCACCTCGAACAACACCCGGAAGATCGCATCTATCCGATCTTCAATTTCTTTGAAAATTGGTGTCAGGATGAGAACCGCCACGGGGATTTCTTTGATGCGTTGATGAAGGCGCAACCGAGTATTCTCAATGATTGGAAGGCGAAGCTGTGGTGTCGGTTCTTCTTGCTGTCGGTGTTTGCGACGATGTATCTCAATGATATTCAGCGCAAGGATTTCTATGCGGCGTTGGGTTTGGATGCTCGTGAATATGATAAGCATGTGATCGAGAAGACGAACGAAACGGCGGCGCGGGTGTTCCCGGTGATGCTGGATGTGAAGAATCCGGTGTTCTATGACTCGCTCGAAATTTGCGTTAAGAATAACGAGAAGTTGACGGCGATCGCAGAATCCAATGCTCCCGGCGTGGTTAAGTTCTTCAAAAAACTCCCCCACTACATCAGCAACGGCGTGCAGTTGGCGAAGCTCTACTTCATGAAGCCGATTGATTCGCTCCAAGCTATGGGTGCGGTGCGCTAAGTTAACGCAACGGATGGTTGACGACTCAACACAAGCACGATAATTCTGCGGGGCATTCTAGAATGCCCCGTTTTTGCGTTTAGGTGCGATCGAGTTTTTCGACGCTGATCCAGCGGCCGGAGGGGTTGAACCGGCCCCAGAGTTTGACGGGTTGACTGGAGTTGAGGGTGCGCAGTTTGGCTTCAACTTCGGGGCGAGTGGTGATGACCTGCCAAGTTTGGCCCGCGTGGGTGAGGTGGTATTGCTGGGGGGCGGTGGTGGTGATCGGGGCGGCGATCGCATCCCCCGCTTCAATTTCACTTGTAAATGCTGAGTCAATCGGCGCATTGCCGTCGGTGGGATAGGTGTCGGGATCGTCGAGGTAGTGGCGTTGCCAGGTGTGCCAGTGGGGATGATTGGGGGGGAGGTTGAACAGGGGCACGACGGCAGCGGGGGCGATCGCATCGCTGATTAACGCCTCTTGGAGCGATCGCACCTCCAAATCCACCGGATCACAGCCCAACTCAAGACAGAGCGCCGCCGCCATCCCCGCCGCTTGGCCAATCCCCATCACCGTCGGCTGTAGGCGCGTCGAGCCGTTGGCAATGTGGGACACCGAAATATTTTTTTCACAGACCAACAGGCCCCGCACCTGCTCCGGCACGATCGCTCCGTAGGGAATCGTGAACGGTGTCCCCGTCCAGCGTCCGCCCCATTGGATCGATTTCGGTTGGAGGGGAAAGTCAAAACCGGGGTAGTGGTGATCGTTGGCGTAGTTGCCGCAGGCGATCGCTTGCACCTGATTCTCGTCCATCGGCAGCGCGGCGACACAGCCCCCCGCTTGGGGCAAAATATCCGCTTCGGTGATCGTCGTGATCCCCCGGAGGCGGCGGCTTTCGCGGTAGTAGGGTTGGAGGGCAAGGGCGGGGTTGTCGGGGTTGGGGAACGTGTGGGAGGCGAGGCCGTAGCGATCGCCCAATTCCCGCTGAATGTGGTGGGCAAAGGCGAGGCTCATGGCTTGG
>CAZCWE010000032.1:8999-15392 GCA_964502285.1 uncultured Spirulina sp.
GCTGACGCGCAACTGGTAGACGTCACCCGGCTGCAGGCCGCCGAGCACGACGCGCTCGCCGGTGGCGGGCAGCAGCGCCCAGGGCTGGGCCCACGCGAGGCCGGCGAGGAGCAGGACGGTGAGGGCGAAGACGCGTCGTGGCACGTGGCACCCCAATCCGCCGACGACCGACGCCACCGCGCTCGCACGCCGCGCCCGGCACGACCCGCCGTTGGATCGATCGACGCCTCACGGGACCACCCGCTCGCTGGCGACTTCCAGAGGCATTCGGCCCGGGCGGCGGCGGATTCCACCAATCGCCCCAAACCCACGCCGTAATCGTTACCCTGAATCGGCCAGTTGAGCATGAACTGATCGCCGGGCACGCGGCCGTAGTCGAGGAAATGTTCACCGCCGTAGTGGTTCCAAGCCCCTTGGAATGCCTCGGTTGCAACGCCAGCGGTCAGCGGAATCGGAGCAGCGGCATGATCTGCGCCGTAGTCTTGGAGATAGGCAACCCAGGTGGGCGATTGGACGGGATAGCGATCGGTGAGATCGTTCCAAGCCGGGGGCGCACTGGGTTCGTTGAATTCCGCCTGTAGTTCCCAGCCCCAACGGTGGGGAACCTCTGCCAGGGCGAGGAGATCGCCGAGTTCGGTGCCGTCGAGGGTGATGGTTGCGGTGATCCGATAATTGGGAAAGGTCACGGCGGTGATGCGATCGCCCCTCCGTTCCACGCCCGTCGGTTCCTGACCGCGAATCCAATGCAAATGAGGCAACGCCGCCACCCAATCGGCAAAAATCGCCGCCCCGATCTGCGGTTCATAGCTAAACAGGCTCACCCAACTGTGATCGAGGCCGCCGGGTTGGCGATCGCGCAACGCCGCCAGATACGCCCCCCACAACCCCGTTTGCCAGGCCGTCAACTCGCTACCGTCGGGAACCGAAACCCCCGCCGCCGTTAGCATTCCCCCCAGCCAATCCCCGGCACTGACGAGGATCGTATTTGCCCCCCGTCGCGCCGCCTGAATCGCTGCACAGGTTCCCCCCGTACCGCCGCCCACCACCAGCACATCCGCGTCTAATTGCTCCACCATCGCTCCTCGCTCTCGCATTCAACCCTGAACCGTGACACGCAAAAAGGCGCGAATGATTCGCACCCTTTCGGAATTCAGCCCCTATTGTAGAGCGATCGCCCCTTAAAAATTGGTTAACTCGTCGTTTTCGTCGTAATAGAACGGACGGACGCGGGCGGTAAATCCAGAGGCCTTAAACTGCTTGAGTTGGAGCGGTGGTTTTTGGCGAGCATCCACGGTGATTCGTACCTCAAAGGTACTTTTTCCCGGCGGCACTTCGGGGATGAGGCCGACGCGGGTACGGTTTTGAAACACTGAATTACCATTGCGGTCATAAATACGCCCAAACACATCCGCATCGATGACGTATTTATTCGTGGAGTTGGTGGCCGTGCCGGTGATGATGTAGCAACTGGCGGCTTCACTGCCCATGCTCGTCACCGCCCCTTCGGAAAGTTCGGCGGGGCATTCGTGATAGCTGAGATCGGAGAGATCCACACTCGTGAGGGCGATCGCATCCGGTGCGATCGCGCCACTCACCCCAAGCCCCACAACGAGACAGACACACACCGAAATCAAAGAGCGCAACCACTGCGCAGCATATTGGCGTAATTTCATAGGGGGTCAATCTCCGTGCAGTGATTCCGTATCGCTGAGGGATGCATCGAGTTCCATCCGCTGCTCCATCCGCCGTAAAAAATAGCCCGTCATCATCGCCGAGGCCAACAAATTAGCCATGTTTTCCCGGTCTGTGACGATCTGCACATTAAAATCTTCCGACGGCAGCAGCCCCACCAAGCCTTGCACATTGTGGGTAATGATTTGTCTAACTTCCGACGTTGCCGACTGCGCTACCTGCTCTAGAACCTCAGGACGTTGCTGTTTGAGATATTTCAACAGCAGATTAATGTCGGCTTCGTCCGTATCGAAGTTAAAGAGATTTGGGTCTAGTACCATCAGGTTTGATTTAAGAATGGGGGGACTTCTTGGTTCTACTCTGACACATTCCCGACGTGGATGGCAAAGCACCACGGGGTGGGATTCTTCGCAAAAATCAGGGTTTAGGGATGGGCTGGGGATCATCAGGTGAGGCGCGATCCCGACACCGCCCAAAGGTTCGAGGGCGATCGCCTACCACAGCGTGGCATCGTGAGAATACTTGCGTTTGTTTTGCCGACTCGAATAGCATGACACTGGTCTTTAATTGAGGGCAAATCTTGCCAGAAGTATACCATCATCAGGGGAATTCTGCTAAAAATCGCTGCCCGCTGCCCACTGCCACCGTGATGTTTTTGCTGCTTATTGATCGGGCGATTTAACCTGGATTTAAGCATCATCTATCAAGGTTGATGATGGCGAATAGCGGCCCACACGGTAAACCTTAAACGTTTGAAACTTGGAGTGTACTGATGTCCTTACCTCGCGATCAAATCAAAACGACCATCGCCGCCATTGATGCGTTGGCCGATCCGTCCAGTCACCGCTATGGACAGTTGCTCCAATGGCAAAATCCACTAAATCCCGTGTGGCATTATGGGATTGGTCTATCCGACACCCATATTTTTGATACCGGTGGACTACTACGTCCATTTGAAAGTCGCAACGGAACACGGGTGCTGGGCATTGATCACCTTGCGTTTGCGCCAGAGCAAACCATTGAGCGGGCGAAGCAGGCTCTGTATGTGTTTGCAGATTGGGATTACAACCTTTTGGGCTGGAATTGTGAGCATCTCGGCCGCTTAATCGCTACGGATCAGCCGCGCTGCTATCAGAGTCGTCCGGTGTGGTTTCTCTGCA
Source organism: uncultured Spirulina sp. (assembly GCA_964502285.1). Classification (GTDB taxonomy): domain Bacteria; phylum Cyanobacteriota; class Cyanobacteriia; order Cyanobacteriales; family Spirulinaceae; genus Spirulina. Next base: position 11,852 of record CAZCWE010000032.1, read on the forward strand.
ACCTGACCCCCAACGGCGACCACAAAACGGCCCAGCGTCTTTTTCACGATCGCTTGCGTCAGGTTAACCCAGGTCTTTTGGGTGCGTTAGCGCGATAGCTGGAGGAGTGCTGAAATTTTGGTGAGTTTGCTGGCTTCGAGTCCGGCGAGTTCATCTAGGCTCAACCAGCCTTCTTGGATCAGTCGGGAGAAGAGGAAGATCATGGCATCGTCTTGATCCTCATATTTGCCGTCTAGGTCGTGACGACGGGCACTTAAAAAATCATGGAGTGTCCAGAGTGCTTCCATGGATGCGATCGCACCCGCAGTATCTCGAACATAGGCCAACAACGCGGCCATTTCTCGCTCACGGGCGCGATCGCAGGCATGACGCGCAATCGCTTGCTCTGTGGGTGACCACGGGTGTTCTAGGGGGGGGTTTGTGGATGGCATGACATAAAACCGTATGGTTTGACGACTCAACGCGGCTTCTTGTCAAGGGTGCGATCGCACCCCATCGCACCAGAGCGATATCCAGAAGCCGCATTCAGTGAGGGGAGATTAACGCACGAGGTTGAGTAATTCCTGGGGTGACGCTAACAGATCGATGGCAACAAAAAAGATCTTGTTTTGGGAATCCAACAAGAACCGCCACGCCATATTCATGCCCACACTAGCCCCAAACCAAGGCGTTTGCACTTGGCCCGTCACTTTGATCTGGGTATAGCCATTTTCTGCGGGTTCAGAAACACCGCGTTCAGGGAGCAATTGCAAGTTTTGGCATTCTTCTTTGAAAAAGCGCAAAATCGCAGCCGTGCCGACAATCGGTTTTTGGAACGGGGGTTGTAACGCCCCATCGGGTAGAAACAATTTAATATTGGCATCAAAGTCATTCGCATTCATGTTGTCCATATACGTGAGCACAACAGAATTATCAATGCCGTCAATTTTTACCCGGGTTCGCTGGGACATATCCTTGGGCGGTTCCACCGGCTCAGTGACTGGGGTGTAGCTGCCGAGTTTACTGGTGTCATACCCCATATCAACCACCGAATTCCGTAAAACGGTAATCTGCTGACCCGGCTCTAAGCTCCGAATCGTTTGGAGAACGGCAGAGGCATTGGCGGAGAGTTTGTAGTCTGTGGGGATCGGAGCGACTGTCCCTTGGTTCATCCATTCTCCAAGGCGATACCAAAACCCCAGTTTGATATTGACTGACCAGATAGCATAGGTGCGGCAAATGGGGGTATCGGCACGGTTGGTCAGGTCGCACATCACCTGGGTTTGCTCCAGGGTGGTCATCTGGCGAATCTCGTTTAACGTGGATTCGGCAAATTGCATATTTGCTGCACCGGGAGCCGCAACCGTAATACTTTTACCCATTTCCAAATAGGCAAACCAAATTAAGGCGAGTTGGTCTTCCGCACTGAGTTGATTAAACCGCGCAATGGTGGCGGGAACCATATCGGCGGTAAGGGTATTCGGAAAGATGCCGCGAGCGGATTCAATCGTAAATGGCATATTTAATGTTCCTAAAAAAATTGGGGTTGATGCGGAATGCTGAACTGAGTGAATTGAAAACCACTAGCGCGATCGCGTTGCTGGCCCTTGCCCAAATTAATTAAGGAGCTGACAAGATATTCAATTGACACTCCCTGCCCTAACGACATGGGCACGTTGAGTTGATCGGGAGCTTAATCGTTGACCGTCTGCCGAGCGTCTTTATCCTGCGCTTCACGGTTGTCTGGCAACTCAATACCACATTGGAAAAACAGCTTCTTTCGCTCAGTGGCGGGGTGTTTTTTCAGTGTTGCGTGTGAGTTGATTATATCAGGATTCAGTTCATTCAGTGGGGACGAGGTGTCTTTGGCCGTGCGATCGCACACCACCACACCCGGCTGAGATCCCACTGAAAACCAGTTAATCTTGGCGCACCGACTCAGGTTGCAAGTTTCTAGAATTGAGAGCGAATCCGGTTCCAGCACTATAATTGGGGATGTTGGTGGGAGTTTGGCGATGCCCTCCTAATCTCCCCGTGCTTGTGACCCGAAATAGACCCATCATCATGTCCACTACCACGACTCCCCCCACAGAAAAAACAGTTTGGACAGATCAAGCCTTCATGGCCCTTCCCCAAGAGGGTCATCACTATGAAATTGTTCAGGGAGAATTAATCACGATGGGAAACTCCGGCGCATTACACGGCTATCTTTGCAGCCTGCTCCTCGCCGCCCTCGTCAACCACAGCCAGTCTAAAAAATTGGGAGTGGTGCTAGATTCCAGCACCGCTTTTAAGCTGAAAAACGGCAATAAACGGTCGCCAGATATCTCCTTTTTAGCCAAACAACGCCTCCAGGGTATGACGGTCTTACCCACAGGCTTTCTAGAGGGCGCACCGGATCTTGCCGTCGAAATCCTGTCCCCCGGTAACACCGTTGAAGAAATTCACGAAAAATTAGTCGAGTTTTTTGACAATGGTACCCGCCTCGCTTGGGTGATTCATCCCAGTGAACATTTCACCCTGGTTTATCGCTCTGCCCAAGAACCCGATCGCCTCCTTAAATCCGTTGATTGTCTCGAAGGTGAAGATGTTATCCCTGGCTTTTCCCTCCCCTTAGCGGATCTCTTTCAACCGTTGCCGTTTGCGGAATAAGGCTCACTACCTTAATCAGTTTGGGTCAATACTATGGTCTGGATTGGGCATGAGGTTTGGGCGAGTTAGCCTTAAGTTCGGGCGGTTTCTCCAGTCTTCAGCAGCCGGCTGGGTTCAGGGTTAGCGGACGGTGGGGAGGATGGCTTCGGGGGGTTGGTTGGCTTCGATGTCGATTTCGCGCAAGGGGACGAGTCCGGCATCTTGGAGGAGGAGTTGGGCTTCGTCGGTGCGGAGGAGGTCGGCAAAGGTTTCACCGATGGGGGCGCGGCGGTTGTCGCGGGGATAGATCAGGGCGATGGGGTAGGCGAGGGGGTATTGTTCGCCTCGAATGGCGGGGATGTTGGTTTTGTAGCTGCCTTTGTCATTGCAGAGGTCGGTGCCGGGGGTGATGGGGTTGCTGTTTTTGTCGAGGAGGGGGGAGACGGGTTGACCGAGGCCTTGGGTGAGGGCGAGGGGATAGACGGAACATTGACCAAAAATGCGGCTGAGGCTGCCGAAAGCGATCGCACCAAGATCCCGTTCTTCAAAATCTTGGAGCACCGCGTTGAGGGTGCGGAAGGTGGAGAGGCGGGTGATGTCGGTGTTGATCGTGCTGGTGCGGGTGCGTTGGCTGGCCAGACGGCGGAAGGTGTTGATGGCTTCTGGATCGCGGAGCACTTGGGTCTCAAAAATTTTCACCGCTTCCTCATCGGCGGGAATGTAGAGCTTGACGGGCATATCGGGGCCGCCTAGTTCATTCCAGTTGATAATGTCTCCTGTGTAGAGACGGCGCAGGTCATTGAGGGATAGAGTGCCGTTGAGTTGGGTGGGTAAGCTGCGATCGCGCGTCTCATAACTAAACGCCACATACACAACGATCGCATCATAGGCCACCCGCGAAAACCACAAATCTGCCGGGAGGCCTTGAATG